>JAITWQ010000139.1 GCA_031285215.1 Syntrophobacterales bacterium
TTCGTAATACGCTTCACATCCAAAAGATAAGCCCTGATACGCTCGCCCCTTTTGTATATTTCCCGATGGATCTGCTCCGACGTGGGGATAATCCCTTCCGTCCGCCCAAGATTGACAATGATGCCGCCTCCCTCAAAGCGTTGCACAAACCCGTTAACAATCTCGCCTTTTCGATCCTTATACCCCTCATAAACATTATCCCGTTCCGCGTCCTTCACGCGCTGAATAATAATCTGCTTGGCCGTCTGTACCGCAATCCGTCCAAAGGTGCTGGCATCAATTTTGGAACCAATGCTGTCCCCCGGTTCTGCTTCAGGATCAAGATTTTCTCTTACGTGTCCCAAAGCAATCTGGGTTTCGCTGTCAGTCACCGTTTCCACAACAACTTTGAATTGAAACACTTCAATCTCACCCGTTTCCTCGTTATAATGGGCTTCGATATCAACCTGGTTGCCCAGTTTTTTCCGCGCCGCAGAAAGCATGGCAGCCTCAAGGGCTTCAATGATAATATCCCTGTCCAATCCCCTGTCTTTACCCAGTTGTTCTATCAGACGCTTAAGTTCCGGCAGCATTGATCAGCAACCTCCCTGTTATAATTTACATTTATGTCACAAGCTCAACATGCGTGTGTGGAAATAATGTTCCGTTTATCGTTTCGCCCCTGTTCATCTAAATTTTATAATCCAGATTGGCCTTATCAAAGGCGTCACGTTGAATACGATATATATTTACACCGCTGCGGATCACAAGATACGGGCCGTCCTCTTCCTGCACATAGTCAATGATCTCGCCTTTAAAATTTTTTATCCCCTCAATTTTTCTGTTTGTCTTTACTTTAATCGCCGCCCCTTTAAATTTAAGGAAATCCTGATCACGAAACAAAGGGCGATCCAGACCGGGAGACGATACTTCCAGCGTGTAAGGCCCCGGCGGTATCTCATGAACATCCATGATGTCTCCGGCCAGGGGACTGATTAAAGAACAATCATCCACCGTAATCCCTTCCTCTTTGTCCAGGAAAATACGTACAACCCAGCGTGACGGCATACGCAGACATTCAATAAAAATCAACTCCATCCCCTGTGATTCCACAACAGGGCGGAGGAGGTCCCAAAGTTGATCGCGCAATGTATCTGTCATGAGTTCTTCAGAAATAAAAAAAGTGGGCAAAGCCCACTCATCCGTCCACCTTGATGATTTACCAGCTTCCCTACCACAAGGAGAATCTTCTTGCAAGATAAAAATGTGAAAAACTTTCCCCGGTAAATGTTCTCTGGAATATGCCTGTGGCTTATCCTTTTTCCTTAGATTCGCGGAAGAGATTTTGGCTGACAGCAACAAGAAAAATGGCAAAACCAACGGCGGCGGCTCCCAGCAAAACATTGATATAAACCGGTGCGACCAAGGCAATACGCACCATCAGCATCGAAAGAGCGTAGCCGGAAATCCGGGCTGCATTTATTTACTTGCGTTTCTTTTCCTTCTCCAGAGGACGGTTATATCCATAGAGATCCTTGCGGAAATAGGGGTGACCGGAATCATCAATTTCTACCAAAAAGTAAGTCATGTAAACGGGAATGGGATCCCGCAAAATAATTGTAGTCCGCTGCCCTGAGCGGATTCTTTTCTGAATCTGCTGCCGATCCCAGTTGTTATTGCCTTTGAGCAGGTGTTCGGCCAGGTCAACAGGATGTTCAAGGCGGACGCAGCCGTGGCTGAAAGCTCTTTCCGTGCGCTTGAACAGGGATCGTGTCGGCGTATCATGCATATAAATGTCATGGACATTGGGAAAGAGGAATTTAACCCGTCCCAGTGAATTGTGTCCTCCCGGGTCCTGAACGAGACGATAGGAAAATTTTTCGGGATTGACATTCTCCCAATCAATGCTGTCCGGTGATATTTCCTTGGCATTGGAGCGCCAGTCCTGATAAATTTTAATCCGCTGCCGTGATATATAAGAAGGATCTTTTTTGGTTAGCGGAACAATCTCTTTGCGAATAATACTGACGGGAACATTCCAGGTGGGGTTTAATTCGATGATGGTCATCCTTCCTGAAAAAATGGGAGTGGGATTTTTTACTTTTCCCACTATTGTTTTCATCCGCAGGACTTCCTTTCCATCCTCAATAACTCTCATGGAAAAATCAGGAATATCAACCAGTATATAGCGATCCAAATTGCGCGGCATCCAGCGCCATCTCTCCAGGTCCATGCTTATCTGATGGATTCGCTCTGTTACGGAAACGTTCAGCAGTTTCAGCGTTGCCGTGTCCGCAATGCCGGTTTCCTTCAATTTTTGGGTTTTTTGAAACAGGCGCACGGCTGCCTCCAGCTCTGTGTCAAAAAGATCTTCATGTTCAGGAATAATTTCTTCCAATTCGCCGGTAAGATGGAGGCGTTTTTTCAAAGAAGCAACGCGAAGGTCTTTATTCCCTTTAGACAATGCTTTTCCCTGAATTACCGGCCATCCTCCCTCCGTTTCTATCTGGCGATAGCGTATAAGAACTTGCCTGAGTCGCGTGTATTCATGATTTACAGGAACAAAACCCGATATGATCTCCTTGAGCTGCGATCCTTCCGGGATGTTTTTCAGAAACGGCGATTCGTCGGATTGCAATGCCGATTGAGCAAATTCTTTTCCGCGTCCCGATTTACCCCAGCGAAGATGAGATGCGTAGGATTGACAGGCATCCGTCAGCAAAATATCCAGATCGGCGATGATTTCGTCCGTTAATGGAGAAGAAGCCTCGTCAGGACAGAGAAGATTCGTAATTATATTGTAGTGATAATCAAGGGGAGACAATCCCTCATCGCCGGCACGGGCAATAATTTCCAGGAACGCTGTTGCCGATGGGAGGGGCGTGCCGTCTTTAAACCAGACAGGACACCAAGCTTGCCCGCTGTAAAAATCTGCCAGAGTTTTTACCTTTTGGATAATCTTGCCTCCTTGCAGAACAGGTGCAGCCTTCATGTCATGAGAGATTTTTCTCTCTATGATGGCGCGAACAGGCTTATCGGAAATATCCGATGTTTTTGAGGGAGGCAAAGGCGGCGTTTCCTGATTTCCTGATGATGAAACGGCGTCCTGTACGGGAACAGCATTTCCCGTCTGCTCTACAACAGGAATACAGCCGCTTAAGATAAAACAAGTTCCCAGCGCAAGGAGGATCAAATTCGTTTTCTGTTTCATAATGTCCTTCTGTCTATTTTATTTTACAAGGAGAGGAAGTATTTCTCCCGCTTTGCCAATAATGGTTATATCAATGCCGGCGGTAATGGGTGTTTCTTCCGTATTGATTTCCCCTGCAAAAGCTCCCCCGTTCTTGGCGATCATGGGAATGGCAGCTACGGGATACACCTGACAGGATGTGCCGATCACTAAAAGGACATCACACGTTTGCGCTGTTTCTTCCACACGTTGAAGAAGCTGATGATCCAGATTTTCACCAAACCAGACAACATCTGGACGAAGCAGTCCCCCGCATATCTTGCATAAGGGTAACGTACCCATATTAACGGACATGTCAATATATTTTTGGCGGCATTGGCTGCATTTAACCTGCCAGAGATTTCCATGAATCTCAATAATGTTTTTCGAACCTGCCCGCCGATGGAGGCCATCTACATTTTGCGTAACCAGGGTAAAATCAGGCAGCGATTCTTCAAGAATTGCCAGTGCTTGATGGGCCGGATTTTCTTTTATCTGGCTGATCAGATTGCGCCGCCAGTTATAAAAGGCCCATACCAGCTTGGGATTTGCCGCAAAAGCCTGTGGTGTTGCCAGATCAGTTACGTTATAATTCTGCCATAATCCATCCTGGCCGCGAAAAGTAGGGACGCCGCTTTCAGCGGAAATCCCCGCCCCTGTTAAGACCATCAGTTTTTTTGCCCGGCGGAGGCGCTCTTTCAGGAAGGCGATCTTCTCATCGTCCATTGTCGTGTCTGACCGGTGCATACGCCCATAACCTCCATTGATTATTTTTTTATATGCACCCTGTTACTTACATGCGGGGCATAAAGCTCTTGCCAAATCATGAACCAAACACCTTCCAGGCGAGATGAGGCCGCAAAAAAATGTGACATATCACCTTTTTCCTTATTTTTGCATCATTATTGCATAGGGATAACAAGGAAAAAGAAGATTTATCCTTGACAAGGAAGAGAAAGGAATAGAAAATTATCCTTGACATGGGAAACAATCTTTCCAATTAGATGATCAATAGATGATTTGAGATAGGAGGAAAATCATGAAGCGTTCCAGGTATGTTGTGTCAGTTCTGTGTGTTTTTATGCTGGTTTTGGTTTTAAGCGGTTTCAGCGGCTGTACGAAAGCTCCCGATGCAGAGCAGTCGTCGGCTCAGGCGGCTCTTGCTACTGCGGTAAAGGAAGGGGCTGATCAGTACGCTCCCACAGAAATGGAAGCAGGAAAGATGCTCCTGGCAGTATCTGATGCAAAGATGAAGGAAGAAAAGTTTACGGAAGCTAAAGTTGGGTATTTAGCGGCCAGAGAAGCATTTGAGAAAGCCGTGAAAGATACCGTTGCTGCCAGGCAAGCCCTGTCGCAGGAGGTCAATACAATGTTGTCCAGCTTGGAGGCAGAATGGAAAGCCATCGGAGAAAACATTGCCGCCGTGGAAGCTAAAATGAATGAGCCGCTTAAAGAAGCTTGGACCGTTGATTCGGCAACTTTTGCAGAAGGACTGCAAATTGCTAAAGATATGGCTGTGAATGACGCCGCCAGCGCCAAAGCTAAAATTACGGAACTTTCCGAGCTGGCGGACAAGTGGAAGGATGAGGCCCAGAAGTTAACGGCAGCTGCCGGTTAATGGTTCGTCCATATCTTTCAGATAACAGTAATAAATCAGGGCAGGGGCTGTTTTCAGTATGAGAAAAAGCCCTTGTCCTGTTTATGTTAAAATCTGATTTGGGTTGACGGAATCATTTTGCCCAAATGTAAAAAGGCCAAAGGCGGGAAGAAGGTTTGCTTTGTCTGGGGAAACTTTGTTCTGGTGGTGCAAAAACCTGCTCATTATCGTTTTTTCCCTTTTATTCTTTGTCTTTGGCTTGGAAACATTAATAGGCGCTTACAAATTAAAAGAACCGCATCTGTTTTTTGTATATTTCTTCTCCGGTAGTTTTATCGTCCTTTTCAGCTTAACCATCTTTCTTATTCCCATATTGAGAATACACGCCTTCCTGAAGCAAAAACGCGGCGGCGCGGGCATGTCTTGAACATACCGCTTGCGCCGATTTGCAATCGGTGTGTTGGACATGACGATGGCAGAGGCAGACCTTCTTTTTGTGCTGCCCCTCGCTTCCTTAGCGAGGGGCAATGACTTTTGCGGCTGCGGGCGACCGGGGACGTGTTAAGCTTGGCAAGATAGTTTACAATTTTCCGGTAAGATGGCGATATTGAACAAGCCGATGGCAAGGATGCACATAATGTCCCTCTCCTTATCCTTGCAGAGAATCAATAAGGCGATTGACGCCGCCGTGAATATCAGTAAAAAAATGAATACACAAAAGGCGGCGATGACGCGCTTCCAATGCCTTTGCATCTCCTGAGGCCTGGGCTTTCTGAAGGACGCCAAAGGTGAGACCGGCCGTTGCGGCCG
>JAITWQ010000229.1 GCA_031285215.1 Syntrophobacterales bacterium
CGGCTCCGATTTTATCGGAAAAGTCCTGGGTAATGGGCGCCCCGCCTATGATACATTTCACTTGTAAGCCTTCTTCTTTAATCAAATCAATGGTTTCCTGCATGTGCGGCATCGTCGTAGTAAGCAGTGCGGACATGGCAACAATTTGCGGCTTATGTTCTTTGACGGCTGCCACAAAATTTTCCGGAGCGATGTTAATCCCCAGATTGATTACTTTAAATCCGCCGCTTTCCAGCATCATACCCACCAGGTTTTTCCCGATGTCATGCAGGTCGTCTTTTACGGTGCCTAAAATGATAGTCCCCTTGTTGGGCATATCTTTGTCAGCGATTAAAGGCTTGACCAGTTCAATTCCGGCCGCCATGGATTTGGCGGACATCAGCACTTCGGGGATGAACATTTCACACGCTTTGAAACGGGCGCCAACTACGTTCATTCCGGCAATCAACCCCTGATTGATAATTTCCAGAGGGTCTACGCCCGCGTCCACGAGCGCTTTTGTCTGTTCTTTTATCAGCGCTTCATCTCCATCGATTACACTTTCGATTAATTTTTCAAAATTCGCCATACTTAACCTCCATTTATATTTTTTACTTATTTGAATTCGGCTAACGCCTTATCTAATGATCCGTTATGAACCAATTCCATCGCACGGCGGAACCGGTTATCTCCATAGTCCCAATAATCTTCACGCGGTTTTCCGGACGCAATCTGAAGAAGCGCCCAAATGGTCCAAAGCGCGTCGCAGAGAAACCTGTTCATAATTAAGAGTGCGTATTCTTTTTCGGTTATATCCCTGCCGTAATACTCCTTGAGCAGATATCTTTCTTTTTCGGGATTCAGTTCGGCTTCAATGGCCAAAGCGCCCAGGTCGAACATAGGTTGGTTGTCCCCTCCGTATTCCCAGTCAATCAGCCAGAGTTTTTCTTTGTCGTCCAGCCAATTTTCGCATAACGGGTCATTGTGGCAAGGCGCCAATTCCTGCGGATACTTTTCAAAGGCAACCCTGATGGCTTCTACCTCTTCAAACATTTTTTCGATGCCTTCGTAGACTTCGGCGTTCCTTTCCTTTAAATAATCCAGATACACGTAGATTTCTTTTAAAGGGTTAAATTCGGCTTTAAAATGTTTGCCGCATGTGTGATATTTTCGGAAAACCTTGGCGGCCTGCGACAAATAGTCCAGGCTGTTTTTAAAGTCGGGGATATGCAGCGTTATGCAGTTGTCGATATACTTGCAAATCTGATGCCCGTATACTTCGTCGTAGTAGATAATCGGCGCGTTAATCCCGATATCGGTCATGATTTGAGCGTTGAATTTTTCAGCAGGGCGGTCTAAATATTCGTGCGTGCCGGGGCCTGCTACCCGCACTGCGTAAGTCATATTTCCAGCGGTAACTTTGTAGTTGTAATTGGTGATTCCGCCGGGCAGGATTTCAATTTGTCTCACCTGTATATTTTTTTCAGCAAATTCAGGGACCCTGTTCAAAAGATCAAATATTTTCCCAATGTGTTCCAATTTGATTGATGCATCAAGTACGATTTTGTTATCCAAGTTTATTCTCTCCATTCCTTTCAATATTTTTTGTGGCGTCTCTTCCCAGTCGGCAAAATTTAAATAATAATATATAGTAACCAGTCGCAAAATTCATGCCATAGTTATTTGCGGGCCGGTCTTTTTGTCGTCAAGCATTGTTGTCGTCTTCAGTGACGAAAGGCGCCTGGGTTTTGCAAAATCAATTCAAGTATCTTTCGACTCGTTTGGAGTCATTGTTGACTTACAATTTTTGACTAAATAAAGAACCATGCCTTGCCAAACCCGTGTTTAAAAACAGTCTTATATGGCATGATTTTTGCTTTATATTGTAGTATTTAGTACCCAACTTCTTACGGTAAATCGGATAGGGTAAATCTATTATTATAATTTGTGAGGTAAATATGGATACGAGTCGTATGCTTAAATTGACAGAGTTAAATACAAGCCAGTTGTTCGAGCTTTCCGCCCAAAACGAAAATCTGATGAACATTGCCGCGGAATTCAAGGCCACCGTGGATTTGGCGCTGCTCAGAAATCAGGTTGTGGACGCTTTCGCGTTTTATGATTTAGGGGAAGTCAAAGAAGTTTATCAAATCTTCGGCGGTTACGTCAACACCAGCTTTGGGGTCTACACCGAAAAGGACGGTAAAAAGTATGAATACTTTGTCCGCAAGTACAAAAAAGGCATTCAGGAAAATGAGATGGAGCTGGAACACTCTTTAATCGATTTTTCCATCGCCAACGGGCTGGATATCGCCGCCGGCCTGATCAGGAGCAAAGAGGGCAAGACTTTTGTGAAACTGCCGGAATCATACCATGGCCAGGTGGCATACCGGTATTTTGCCGTTTATGATTTCCTTGAGGGTGAAGACAAATACACCTGGCTCGACCCCTATCTTACGGATGAGGAGTTTGCCAGTTACGCCGGCGTTATGGCTACTTTGCACAATGCTTCACGGAATTATGACCCGAAGGGGCGGGAAAGGGTGGAACCGAAAATTCTTGATTTTCTTAAGATTCTGCCCGGGATATTTAAAGAATACAGCGAAACCGATATCCACAATAAGTTCCATAGCTTTTACCAGCAAAATCTGGACGATATTTTAACCGCCATCGGGCGCGTGAATATTTCTGACGCGGACGCCGCGAAAATGCCGCGCAACCCTGTTCACTGCGATTATCACCCCGGAAATGTAAAATTCCGCGACGGTAAAGTTGTGGGTATATTTGACTTTGACTGGGCAAAAATCGACGTGCGGTTATTCGACGTCTGTTTCTGCCTCGTTTATTCCTGCTGCGCCTGGGAAGACCTTCCCGACGGTTCCAGGGACGGCGACCTGCGTTTGGACAAATGCCGGATATTTTTACAGAACTACCAAAATAAATTAAAAGAACTCGGCGAACTTGAGCCGCTCAACGAAACGGAAAAGAAACATTTCCCGGCAATGGTAGAAGCAGCGAATGTCTATCTTATCAACTGGTGCTTAAGCACTTATTACAGCGACGTGAAAAACTATAATGTCTATGAGTACCTGGCTTATCTAACCCATCAGATCAAAATGATGCATTGGATCAACGCGCACAAAGCGGACTTTGCCGAAATCGCAGCTTCCATCTAGCGGTGGGTGTGAAAAGTAATTCCGTATAATAAAAAGGGCGCCGTGTCAAAAGTCAGTACGCGTGACGCAGCCCCTTTTTTTAATGTCAAGTATTTT
>JAITWQ010000020.1 GCA_031285215.1 Syntrophobacterales bacterium
GGTGGTGGCGAAATGGTTCCACGGTCAAACGGCCTATCTCCATCGCGCCTTCAAAGAGGGAAAGCGCTATATTCTGACGGGAGAAATCAAACTATATGGTTTTCAGCGGAATATGCTTCATCCCGATTTTGAACTTTTGGGCGATGAACAGGAAGATATGGTTCATTTCCGGCGGATTGTTCCTCTCTATTCGGAGATTGAAGGAGTCCCCGCCAAAGTGGTGCGGCGCATTATGCTGCGCGTTGTGGAAGAGTATGCCGATGCCGTCATAAGCCCTATCCCGGAGTCAATTTGCCGGCAAAGGCGCTTGATGAATATCCATCAGGCTCTTCGCCATGTTCATTTTCCTCCGGAAGGCGAAGATATTGCCCTCTTTAATGAAAGGCGCAGTGACGCTTACCGCCGCTTGATTTACGATGAATTTTTCTTTTTCCAATTAGCCATGGCGATGAAAAAACAGGGAACCGCTCTGCACCCGGGAATTGTCATGCAGCCGGGCGGTGTTTTGGCACAGCGCTTTCAGGAAAATCTTCCCTTTCCCCTGACAAAGGCCCAGGGCCGGGTCATTGGCGAAATAGAGGATGATATGAGGCGAGCCTCTCCCATGACCCGCCTCCTGCAAGGGGATGTGGGATCGGGAAAAACGGTAGTGGCCATGGCAGCCATGGTTGTGGCCTGTGATAACGGTTATCAGGCCGCCATGATGGTTCCCACGGAACTCCTTGCCGAACAGCATTTCCGCACCCTTTCCTCGTGGGCCGGCAAACTTGGATTAGAAACCGCCCTTCTTTCGGGAAGCCTTGGGGTAGGGGAGAGGAGGGCCATTACGGATGCCATTCGTGAGGGAAAAATCCATCTGGTGGTCGGAACCCACGCCCTGATCTCTGCAGGAACGGAATTTGCCAATCTTGGCCTGGTAGTTATTGACGAGCAGCACCGTTTTGGCGTACTGCAAAAGGCTTCCATCCGTTCCAAGGGCCTTAATCCCCATGTGCTGGTGATGACGGCCACTCCCATCCCCCGTACTCTGGCCATGACCGTTTACGGTGATCTTGACGTATCCGTCATTGATGAACTGCCTCCGGGGAAAAAAGCCATTCAGACAAAGGTCATGTATGAACACCACCGCGAGCGGGTATATGAAATGATTCGCAAGGAACTGCAAAAGAATCATCAGGTCTTTATCGTTTATCCTCTGGTGGAAGAATCGGAGAATCTTGATTTGAAGGATGCAACGCGCATGGCGGAACATTTGTCCCAAAATGTCTTTCCCGGCGAGATGGTGGGCCTTGTCCACGGTAAAATGAAAAACAGTGAGCGGGAAGAGGTCATGTCATCTTTTGTGGCCGGTGATATTCGTATTTTAGTTGCGACGACGGTGATTGAAGTTGGCATTGACGTGCCCCAGGCATCTCTGATGATCATTGAACACGCCGAACGCTTCGGTCTGTCCCAGCTGCATCAACTGCGGGGCCGTGTGGGCAGAAGCGATATTCCGTCGTTCTGTGTCCTCCTTGCCCAAAAGAACATGTCGCCGGAGGCAAAACGCCGCCTGAAAGTTATGGTGGAATCGCAGGACGGGTTCCGCCTGGCGGAAGAGGATCTGGCCATTCGCGGGCCAGGGGAATTTATGGGAACGCGCCAGTCGGGCCTTCCTGATTTCCGCATTGCCCATATTGTGCGCGATATGGCCATTTTGGAAGAGGCGAAGCGTGATGCCTTTCACCTCCTTGAAGATGATCCGGGACTGTGCAAGGGGGAAAATTCTTTACTGCTGGCCGTTATGAAAGAGCGGTGGCAGGAAAAGCTGGACATTGCCCAGACTGCGTAGCGGCAAAAGTAACTTGCCGTCCTGCCTGATCCTTAAAGCCACTTAACCCTGCGGGTACTTCAAAGAAGAGAATAAAAAAATTGCCCCCGCCGGTGCGGCGCGCCGCCCGTGCCATGCTGATTTCTGCCGGTAATACCTTTTTCCTTGATCATTGCCGGGGGATGTGCTAATAGCCCCCCAACTTCACACATTCTTAGTAAATACGGCGTGTTGTTTTCTTGCTGATGAGAAAATTGGACCGTAGTTGTCTGGAATGGAGGAAAAAACACACAGAAAGAGAGTAACAAGTATGGCAAACATTTCCATGAAACTGCTGTTGGAAGCGGGCGTGCATTTCGGGCACCAGACCAACAAGTGGAATCCCAAAATGAAGCCCTATATCTTCGGGGCGCGGAACAACATTTACATTATTGATCTTCAACAGACGGTCGGCCTGTTTCAGGCGGCCTACAATTTCATTGTTGAGACCACAAGCGAGGGCGGCGACCTCCTTTTTGTCGGCACGAAAAAGCAGGCTCAGGAATCCATCCGCGAAGAGGCGACGAAATGCAATATGCCCTACGTCAGTCAGCGCTGGCTGGGAGGAATGCTGACAAATTTCGGGACCATCAAAAGAAGCATTGACCGCTTGAATTATCTGGACAAAATATTTTCTGATGATTCGATTAAGGCCTTTCCCAAGAAAGAAATCCTGCTCCTCCAGAAGGAGAAAGAAAAACTGGAGAAGATTCTGGGCGGTATCCGGAACATGAAAAATCTTCCCGCCGCCGTTTTTATCGTGGATCCCAAGCGCGAAAGCATTACCGTAAACGAGGCGCGTAAGTTAAAAATTCCCATTGTGGCCATTGTGGATACCAACTGCGATCCCGATGAGATTGATTATGTAATTCCGGGAAACGATGACGCCATCCGGGCCATCAAACTCTTTTCCTCCAAATTTGGAGAGGCCGTTACTGAGGGGAAAAAGAAGTTTGAAGAACGGCTCCAGGCGGAGAGCAATAAGGAAATTACGGCGGAAGAGTTTGATACAGCGGCGGAAAGCGAATTTGCCGCAGGCGATACTGAGGCCGATGTGCCGGAAAGTGTGGAAACAAAATAGGGAATCAGTCTTGCCGGGTTCATCTTTTTGCCCGCAGGAACATTTGTGCGAAACTACGGATAAAACAGTCATGCAGGGCGGACTGTAACGTGAGGAGGTAAAGTTAAAGTGGAAATTACATCAGGAATGGTAAAAGAGTTACGAGATAAAACGGGCGCCGGAATGATGGACTGCAAGGCGGCATTGGCGGCATCCGGCGGTGATTTTGATCAGGCTATTGATTTTCTCAGAAAAAAAGGGATGTCTGCGGCAACGAAACGTTCCTCCAAAGCGGCCAAAGACGGAACCATTGCCACGTATGTACATATGGGCGGGAAAATCGGCGTAATGGTGGAGCTGAATTGCGAAACGGATTTTGTCGCCAAAACGGAACAGTTTCAAATACTGGCAAAGGATATCGCCATGCAGGTGGCGGCAACGAACCCGACTTTTCTGAACGTTCAGGAAATTTCTGCGGAAACTCTGGAGAGGGAAAAGGAAATTTACAAAAGCCAGCTTCTGGCGGAAAAGAAGCCGGAAAAGATCTGGGATAAAATTATCGAAGGCAAGCTGGCCAAGTTTTATGAGGAAGTCTGTCTGGTAAACCAGAAGTTTATCCGCGATGACAGCATTACCGTAGAGACCCTGATCAATAACATGATTGCCAAGACCGGTGAAAATATCATCCTGCGGCGCTTTGTGCGCTTCCAGCTTGGCGAAGAACTGAAGGAAAAATGAATTCTCTCCCTTACAAGCGCATTCTTCTGAAATTGAGCGGCGAAGCCCTGATGGGAAAGCGCTTGTTTGGCATTGACCCGGAGGTGATCCGGGAGATTGCCGCTGAAGTCAGGGAGACTTTGGCGCTGGGAGTTCAGATCGGCGTTGTTGTCGGCGGAGGTAATATCTTTCGCGGCGTAGGTGCTGCCGCAGAAGGCATGGACCGCACGAAGGCCGATCATATGGGCATGTTGGCCACCATGATCAACAGCCTTGCCTTGGGTGATACGTTAGCGGGCCTTGGTGTTTCTGCCCGCGTTCAGTCAGCGGTGGAAATGAATGGCGTCGCCGAGTCCTATTCCCGGGAAAGTGCCGTAAATCATTTGGAAAAAGGCCGTGTTGTCATCTTTGGCGGCGGAACTGGCAACCCCTATTTCACGACGGATACGGCGGCGGCGCTGCGGGCTTTGGAAATCAACGCCGACGTTATGATGAAGGCGACCAAGGTGGATGGGATCTATGATAAGGATCCCGTTCTTCATCAGGATGCTGTCTTTTTTGACCGTATCAGTTATACGGAGGTGCTGACAAAGGGTCTGAAAGTTATGGACGCGACGGCCATCTCCCTTTGCCGTGATAACAATCTCAGGGTATTGGTATTTAATCTGTTAAAAAAAGGGAATATCAAACGTGTTGTTTCCGGCGAATCCGTCGGAACAATGGTCGGAATCGGAGGTTGAGCGATGACGGAATTGGTTTTTGAAGAAATGAAGGAAAATATGGATAAGGCTTTGGAGGCCTTGGAAAAATCTTTTGGAAAAGTCCGCACCGGACGTGCGTCCATCTCCCTTCTGGATGGCATAAAAGTAGATTATTACGGGGCGGCAACACCCCTTAACCAGGTGGCCACCTTATCGGTGCCCGAAAGCAGACTGATTGCTATTTCCCCCTGGGACAGTTCCGTAATTCCCATGATAGAAAAGGCGATCCAGAAATCTGATCTTGGCCTGACGCCCAGCAATGATGGCAAGATGATTCGTTTAGCCATCCCGGCATTGACGGAAGAGCGGCGTAAGGAACTGGTTAAACAGGTCAAGAAGATGACGGAAGAAAGCAAGGTAAAGATTCGCAACCTTCGCCGCGATGCGAATGAGCAGCTTAAAGAGATGAAGAAGAGCAGCGCCATTTCCGAAGATGAGCTTTTTACCCATCAGGATGAGGTGCAGAAAGTAACGGATAAATATATCGAACAGGCGGACGCTTTGTTTGAGGCCAAGGAAAAAGAAATCACCATTATCTGATTTGTGAGAATCATGGGCGCCGCGAATAGGGGAAGTGTTACTTCCCCTATATTTTTGCCGTTCTTATTAGAGAACGTGCTAAAAAACGCCCCA
>JAITWQ010000035.1 GCA_031285215.1 Syntrophobacterales bacterium
GATTTCGCGTGTCCAGATGTTCCGTAACGGAAGGACATTCAGCCCAGCCGAAAGGGCGTCCCATCATTTTGCCGGTGGTGATGATTTCGTGATAATAGGAACAGGAAATCACGGTCTGAGGGTAGCGGGCCAGCATTTCGTCCATCTCGCCGCGGATGGCCTGCAGTTTCTCTTCCGCCCAGAAAAAGCCGTCCACTTTTTCGTCATTGGTAAGCAGTTGAAAGTGTACTTTCAATCCGGCGTCGGCAATTTTGCGCACTACGGACTCAATACGGCCAACCTGTTTGGGGGTAATGGTATAGAGGTAATATGCGTAAGAATCGCCTTCATAATTATGCCGGGAAACGGCAAAGGTATCTTTCCCGCGTAAGATTTTTTCGTCCTCTTCGCTTCCCCACAGGGATATGCCGACCATCATATCGGGGAAACGGTCGCGGGGAACCTTGATTTGTCCGTTTGTTGCGCAATAGGTGGGCAGCTGGCGGTAGAATGCGTCCACGCGATCCAGATAGAGGGTTGGTTCTCCGCCGATCAGAATGGCCAGATTAACGCCCCGTTCCTTTTCGCGAGCGATAAAATCATGCCATTTTTGCACGTCCATCTCTTCCTGAGCGGCCTTATGTTCATCAGAGGAAAAGAAAAAACAGCCTTTGCAGCGGAGATTACAGCGATTAGTCACGTCGTATATGGAGCTGCGAATGTTGAGGTTCGCTATCTTTTTGTACCGTTCATGCCAGTGGGCGTCGAGGAGGGAACTGACTGTTTTCATGCAAACTTCCCCGATTCGAGGGTGTTATGGCGGGGAGGGGTAATAAACGCCTCGCTCAAGGAGTTTTGTTTTTCCGGCGGGGCGACTAACTTGTTACAGAGATTTTTTTCTTTTTCGTAGTCCATGACCCAAACGGCAAGATAGGTATCAACATAGTCAAGCCATGATTGAAAGGTGTCAGGATCGGTGACATGACGATGGAGACGGGCAGTCACGACGGCGCTGCCTGCCGCGTAGTGGCGGCAGTCTTCGCAGTCCGTATCCGGGACGCAGCAGGCGATGCTGCGATCCCAGGAGAGATCGGAGCGGTATTGCCGGAAAGAACGGCCCAAACCAATATCCGTTGATTTGTTCATGCGGGGATAGGAGCAGCCAAAAAGACTGTGAAGCCCCGTGGAAGAGGTGTGGGCCACGGCACTGTACCAGGAAAAAATAATATGGTCGGGGTATTGCCGGAGCAGGTCAAGCATTACGCGGCGGGATTTCAGCAGGGATGCTTCGTCATGCCTGAGGGGGCCATGGTACCCTTCGGGTGAGGAAAACACGTTAAATGTAATACGGCAGTTATGCTGGACAAGGGTGGGCATGACCTCATAGACTTCATCAATGTTTTCTTTGGTGAAGGTGTAAACAAAGACCGCCCGCGGATCGCCTTCGTAATTATTGATTTGCTTTTGGAGGAGATTGCGCGCCTTGCGCACCCGCATTGTTGTTTCTTCGTTCCCCCAGACAGATATGTGAATCCGGTAGCGGACGCTGTCGGGAATCCTGATGGAGCCATTGGAAGCGATACTTCCGATGGGAATTTCGCTGTAGCAGACCTCCAGCAGCTCCGGTACAAGGGATGGTTCCGCACCGGCGAGGACAATGTAGTTAATGCCCCTTTTCTTTTCCTCCTGCATCAGTTTGCGCCATGATTCGGGATGGCGGTTATCCGGGGAAAACTGCTTTTCGCCTTCGTAATAGTAACAACCATCGCAGCGGATATTACAGCGATTGGTCATGTCGTAGGTTGATTCCCGCAAAAAGAAGTAGCGGCGGACTTTTTCCCATTTCTGTTTTACGTCCTGGTCGGCTAACAGTTCGGAAAATTTCCACTTTTTTATATTTGGGCCTGCCGCAGGAATGGCGTCTTTATTGACCATGATTCCTTAATATTTCCTATGCCGGGGTGTTTATTTTCTGCGTAATATAATCCGCGATCAGACGTATATTTCTCAATTTGGGGTAATCGTCCTCATCAATGGTAATGCTGTATTCATCTTGCAATACCAGGACCACCGTCGCCAGATCCATACTGTCAATACCCAATTCGTCAACAAAGTCAAGGCCGGGGTCAAAAGCCTCCGGGGTAATATCTTGCAGCTTTAATTCATCAATAACAATTTCAGCGATACGTACGATCATTGTTCTGTCTTCCGCACTCACAGGTATTTATTCCTCCTCATCAATTGACGGCTTTTATGTGTTTTTTTATAAATTCATCGCTTCGGCTGCCAGCATTGCTCCCATACACATCACTTGTCCGGCAAGGGAAACTTTGAACGAGTATGTCAAATTTTCCTTCCCCGGCAAAGCAGAGTAAGAAATATCCAGCGTGTCATCCGGTTTTGCCGGCAGACGAAATCTTATTTTTTTCATTCCCGTAATTTTAACTTTTTTGCCCTTTTTTCCTTCTCCGCAAAGAATGGTCTCCTTTACCATGACCAATATCGCAATACCCGGCAAGATCGGATTTCCCGGAAAGTGACCGGAAAACCAGGGCGAAGCCTGAGGTGCAACGCCTTTGACCGCGCCTTGAGAATCATGGTCATCGTCTTCAGGGTAAAGATAATGCCATTGCTCGTTTTGTTCCTGGTTCATAATATGTGCCCCTCTCTTCGCAGGGATAACGGCCTGAAATTGAGACCAAGTGGTGATATTATCCGCACAAAATTCATATCTGCCAGTTTTTCAGGCAATGTACCCGGGGAATAGCAGACAAAAATATATCTCTATGCGGCTATTCAGGTAAACACGGCAAAAAGACAGGTCAGGCATTTCCCCGGAAATTCAATTATTCACAATAAGCATAATTAGTATTACATACCACCGACTTTAATTTGTATCAATATTTTTTTAGTTAAAGCGTCTGAACTCTTATTTTTTATATAGCCGCAAGCTGTAAACCAGGCCTCGGCGTCATCGGCAGTAACCATGTTCAAGGATTTTCCTGCTGTGTCGAGGAGATTATTCCCCCAAAAACCGTCTGCCGACAGGAAGGCTTAACCCGCCATTTCCTGAAAAGCTAACCGCTTTGGAAAAAACTCTTGCATTTCTTTGCGGCGGCGGGTATCTTAAAGGGATCATTTAATTTATCATGTTTGTGAGGAGTTTTTTAAGAAAAAGTGGAGGAAGTAATTATTTTTTCGCAAAAAGTGAATGATGCCACCGAATTTGGCATGATCGTCAGCGGATGACAGCGTTCGCCGCCGCGCTTGCCTCTTTGGTAATTAAACCGTTTCTGTGCAATATGGCGTTGATCGTTGAGTAGGCCGGAGCAAACAGGCCTTTCGCCTCAAGCATACGCTTCAGCTTCTTCGCCCCCACAGCAGGATGTTTGCGCCGCAGTGAAACAACCGCTTCTTCCGTCTCCCCAGACGTTTTGTTCGGGGTGCGAAAGGGCGCCCTGCTCCGATCGCCCATGGATTCGCCGCGTTGATAGCGACCTATCCACTTGTCTCCTGTCGGACGGCTGATACCGTATTCCCGGCACAACGCGCTTTTGCTCTTCTCCTTTGATAATACGCAAGAATAAACTCTTCTCTCTGTTCTTCCATGGTTTGGCCTTTCCACGGCATTGCAATCGCTCCTTTGCTTTTCAATGCCGTCAGCTTACCGGAAAAATGTAAACCATCTCCCAGATACTTTTCTAAACTATCTTGCCACGCTTAACAAGGCACAGTAACATCAGGCACGGGAATGCAAGAGTTTTTTCCAAGGCGGGAGTAACCATTTCCTCAGAGTGTCATTGTCCATATACTATGGCGTCGGCTACGGCAACAGCCTTTTTCATCCCGGCAACATCGTGGACACGAACTATATGAGCGCCGTTCATGATTGCCGCCGTCAGCGACGCGACGGTTCCCTCTCCCCGTTCATTCGGCTTGGCGCCGGTAAGGACGCCGATAAAAGCTT
>JAITWQ010000091.1 GCA_031285215.1 Syntrophobacterales bacterium
GCATTCTTTACAATACCGGCCAATTCCGCCAACATATTATCTTCCTGGTGTACGGTGTTGTTAATTAAGCCTATCAACTCTGCAATCTGCTGCCGTCTCTGTTTTCCCTGGCGGCCAGCCGCAACCACATTTTCGGACAATTCCGCTATCACAGACGGACTTCTCAAATCGGCGGCAGTAATATTTTTCCCTAATATTGCCGACGACGCCCGCGCAATGTCTTCCTCCGCCGCACTGCTCTGCAATCTCTTTAAATATCTCGCAAGTTTACTCTGCGGTGAATCGGATGATTCCGATAATAAATCATCCCCCCTTATGCCAAACTCAACTTCCTTTTCTGTATCACCGACAGGCAGGGGGTCGAAGAACCCCACCTCTTTCAGAGGCAATAAATAATTCGGCACAGCGGCGTCTCTTTCCGGCAAGAGAGGCGAATTAATCAGCCGGCGTTCATAAAAAGTAGTGGAGTAGGGCGTTAATCCTGCCATTTCCAGATACTTGCCGGCAGCTTCATTACCTTTCAGTGTTTCCGAACTGATCACCTGATTGTCACGGATTTCTTTCCATTTATAGGCAAGGGATACGAGCAATTTGTTCAGCTGTTTTAAAAGGACAGGGTCTTTGGATTGAATATTTTTGTTCAGGCACCGGAAGTTGGTTATGGGAAGCACACCGTAAGGCTGGCTGCCTATCCTGAATGAAGGGATGGTTCCCCTCGCCTTCAGGTTATTGATAACGAACCCTTCCAGAAAAGCCAGCAAGCTATTCAATTCTTCATATTTTTCTTCCGCGCCCTCTTCATCCATCAACAGCGCCATGTTTTTTTTGAAATGCGTCCACAGCGCCTTATGGGCGGTTTCGGCATTGCTAAGTTCTCGGTTGTCGTATCTGACCGTATGTCCCCAACATTCGCCGTAATCCAGATTCAGGATATTCGACAATTTCCACGAATCGTACTCTTTGTTCTGTGGATTATCATACGCATCTTCCACTTCTGCTTCGTAGCGGCGCAGCATCTCCTGTTCCTGGTCGAAAACACAGACCGGTTTTCCGCCATCCACGATGTTGGTTGGCGTGCCGGGTTTGAGCATTTCCAATCCCGAAGAGGTATAATTATGGCTGTTGAAGAGGCTGTGGAGATATTCCTTCTCCCGCCCGTCCGTATCCTTTACTCCCAAAACATAGATATATTTAAATTTTGTTATTGAATAATCCAAAGGCACGGTAATCGCCATACCGGCCTCTTCGGCCTTATCATAATCAACCATCCAGGCAATGCCGCCGTTCACCTCAAGGTCGCCCTTCTTGTTGATGTTATACGGCTCCTCATCAATATCTTCGTTCGGATTGACGCCGATCTGAAGGTTCTGCTTTACCCTGCGCCCGTAATGGATGATCTTTTCATTTTTTCTTCCCTCCGCCTCGCCGATAAACATGAAACGGTCGGGAAGAATATGGGAAACCGGCACATCCGGCTTACCGGAAGAATTAACCTTAACGTCCCGGAAAATATTGTGCAGCCACGGCTCATCAATCGTAAGATTCAGGTATTTTTGCAGCAGATCGTCCAGAGGGATACGCTTCTCACCCAGCCTTTCCAGAAAAGCATCAACCTCTTTGCGGAATGTCACCAGCAGGGTATGGTCAACATCCCAAAGTTCCATCTGCCGGAGATTGCCCTTATAAACACCTTCATGTTTTTCGTAAAATGATATGAATGCGTCCAAGCGGCGGCCAAGGTATTCCATGGTCGAACGTATCTTGTCGAACAGGTAATCAACGATATATTCGCAATATATTACGTCGCGGTCTATCTGGAACAAATGTTCTTTGATAAAACCGAGATTTTCGCGTATCGCCTTCTCAATCCTGTATTCTTCTATGTCTTTCCCCTCCTTATCCTCGCTGTCATCAAGGAGAATCAGGGATAATTTCAAGTATATGTCATCGCAGGCGTCCTCTATGGTTGCCATGCCCTGGTAGGGGCGGCGATAGAAGAATTTACCGCCTTTCTTGAAATTGTTAATATTGTCCGGCTTTAGCTGCCGGACGATCCATGCCGCGCGATAGGGGGGATACTTTTCACACAACACCTGCCACGCTTCATATTCGCGTTTCCGGCTGCCGCTGGCAATAAACCACTGGAGCCAGAAGATTTTGCCGTCCAGAATCTCTTTCTCCGTCAGGTCGTCGGTCAGATAATCAAGGAATACTTCATCGGGAAAAATTCTGACGCACAGTTCTTTGCGATCAAACAAATTGTACGCCCCGGGAAAATTCATCCCCACCGCGCCGGAAGAAGGTGAAAAAGATGTGTTTGGTCTGGCAGGCACATCATCAGGATTTTCCTGCTCCTCTTTTTCCACAGCCTCTATCCAGCTCTCTATCACTGCCCGCAGACGCTGTGCTTTAAGATTTTCCGTATCATACAGGTTGTCCGCTCCCGGAAAGCCTAACGCAGAATATGCCATGCCGGAAGAAGGTGCGGGATTGGCCGTGGTGACCACAAAGGAACTCAGGGCAGACTGCAGGTTAAAGCTTGTCGGATTACTGTATCCCTGAGTATGGGAGACAAATAAATCGCTTGAATTTACGATAACTGATTTCATTCCCCTGTCTTTGGTCACATTAGATAAGGCCTCTATAATGGCTTTCTCATAACGGGAATATTTTACGTGCCTGGCGGGGTAGAAAAGGTCCTGAAATATATTTTTGGTAAGTGAAGATAAACTGGCAAGGGAAACCGCCGGGATAAGATCGGCAACTTCAACGGCTTCGCGTACCTTTGCCATCAATGGAATGAATTTATAATTTTCATCTCCCTGATACTCAATAAATTTATCCGTTAAATCATGGAAACGGCGAAGGATTTTGAGGAGGTCACCTTCCTCTTGCGTCTTTGTCCTGCTTTTACGAAAATGGGTCTCGATCCTCAAGGGGAAGAGTAGCAGGGGGGTATCGTTGGCAATGGAATTCAATAATTTGTTGAATTCCGTTTCCCTTGTTTTCTGGATATTATCTGCAGCGCTCATATAGGTTCTTTTTCTACTTTTCTATGATAAACAATGATAAATGTTTGCCGTACAGAGTTACGTCGTTCTTCAACACACCGGCCACTGAAGCGGCATTGTTGGCCGCGTTTAACTCATTCTCCTCCGACTTATTATATTCAAAGTTCAGGTCCCGAACATCTTCCCTGAAAGCGAGGAAGTAGCCGAGATCGCCCGTCTTGGGATTGCCGAGAAATTGAGCAAACCTTCCTTTGAAACCTATAAGCAGGATATCATCTTTCAAAAAGGCCTGCATTACCGGCGGAATAATGCCGCCGTTGCCTTCGGTCGCCTTGGAATCGAAATCAATAGTTTTCCTGGCGGCGTCGCCTGCCGCTTTATGCAGGAAGATTTGCGTACTCGGATACTGGCGCATAAGCTTGCCTTTGAAGGCAAAGATCAGTAATCCTGTTTTCGATTGGGTGTGGTTATCGCCAAGATTCCCTTTCCATGTATGCAGAGGCTGTACGTCGAAGAAGTTCTCACTGCTGATGTCGGAGACGTCCGTTTCCGAATCCCAGAATTTGCGGAAATAGGAACCGCGCTGATCCGTGGGATATTCTCTCCAGAGCAGTTCCCGCCCCATTTCGGTGTTCATGCCGCAAAGGTAAGCCTCTGTAAAGGCCTCGTTGCTTTCGAAAATAGAGACCGAATCTTCCGGCAAATCATCAACGCAGGGCAGGATAAACTTATCGGAAAACATTTTCAGATAGTAATAGGTCGGCTCAGGGAACATGGGATAGGCCATGATGGGGTACTTCGAAAGGAGCAATTCATCAAGATATTTATTCAGCAGCCCTTCGTTAGAGAAGAATTCGGCGTAATAGGTTCCCGCCACTTCCCGCATCCGTTCCCATGCCGCTTTACTGTCATCCAAAGCCTGCTGCACCTGATCTGCGGCAGCGTCGTCTATGGAGGTATCTTCGCCAGCGCCATCATTTTCTGCTGCAAGACCGGCCTTCTCCTCCATCTCCGTCACGCATTTATCCAACTGCACCCATTCATTTAAATACCTGTTCGCCGCTTCGGGGGTATGCTTCAGAAACTCGACATATTCGTGGAGCGTATCGAAATGTTGAATAAAGTCTTCCGGCAAATTATTCAAATAAAGCTCAAAATAATATTTGCCGGCTGGTCGGTGGGTATCGTTTCCAAATACTGCTTTACCGGCATCGTCATTATACCCTGCGACACAATCAGAGGAAGCAACCCATGCCCTTTTTGATCCACCACCACCGACGTACTCTAAGTATTGAGTTGGAACATAAAAGCAACCGGCCCCACTATCTAAAACTTGCCTTATCCTGTCTTTCGAAACAAAATAAAGACCATTTTTACCTACTTTTGTAATGACTTTACCCGAACCAAACATATTCTTGTAATCATTGCTGTCAAGCACCAAAACATTCGGCTTCACACCGCCGTTATTCGGGCGATAACTGCTATTACCGATGATATTTATTTTTGCATATCCGTAATACTCATAATGCTCCTCCGATATGACCTTGGCATGATATGGATGCTCATAGGAAAGAATCATTTCGGGCGAAAATGAACTTGATCTGACATAGGAAGCAATTTCCATTGGTTTTAGCAGGGAAAAACTTAAATCATGCGTACTTCCTCCAATTCCACCTGCACCTCCTATATGAATAATACCACCATCATAAAAATACTTTTTCAGTTTTTCACATATCTTCTCGAATAAAATTTCATATGCCTTGTCCGTCGCCTCCCGCAGCTGTCTCAGACTGGGAATGTTACATATCCAATGTTCCTTCATCCTGAATATCTGGTTCTCGGCGATATTCTTCATCACATCGGAAGTATCCAGGCCTTCTACCAATTTTGCCAGGTCATCCGTCAGGTTTTGGAAAGAGGCGGCGGCAAACGCCTGGGGAATATTGCTGTTACCCAATATCTCCGACAGGGACGTTACCGTTTTGCCGTCATCGTCTTTCACCGGTGCATCCTTCATAGTGCCGAGGTTGCGCATCATGCGGGCGATAAAATCACTGCCGGTGTCTGCTTTACCCCGCGAGCGCCGGGATGGTCTTAGCGCCTTATTTCTCAGCGCCTTGTTGACATTGACGCTCAGCAGACGATTACGAAGTTCCTGATTGAGGAGATTGACAGCCCCAACCTGTTTCCAGGCGCGGTTGACAAATTCCTCCTGATGTATCTGTACCGCCCTTTTGCCCAATCCCGCCGCCGAGCGATAATGTACATCCAAATTGACCTGCTGCAGCCATGGCGTATCTTTATTATCCTTTTCCTCAATGGAGGCCGCCATAATGTGCTTGCCGCCATATACAGGAGGAACGACCCAGGGATCGTCATCGCCGGCGGGTACGCCTTGCGACTTGCCGTAGATTTCGATCTGATTTTCTGCAAATACGGGGCTGCTGGAGATAAGCTTCTTCAGGTTATCATAAATTGCCTTTTCGTCACCG
>JAITWQ010000102.1 GCA_031285215.1 Syntrophobacterales bacterium
GTCGAACTTGATGTGGGGACGAGATTAAAAGGGCAGGCTTCCCGCTCTACGCCCACGTTGATCACAATATCGCTGCAACGGCCAAGGCGCGAATCCGTACGTCCCGTGAAGGCGATCAGGGGAACGCGAATTTTGCGCATACTGTCAATAATGGGATTCAGTTCCGCTGTTTCACCGCTGTTGGAAATGGCGATCATCACATCATCTCTGGTAACAATGCCCAGATCACCGTGGAGGCCTTCCACCGGATGAAGAAAGATAGCGGGTGTTCCCGTGCTTGTCATGGTGGCCACAATTTTTCTGCCGATAAGCCCCGATTTACCGATTCCGGTCACGATAACCCGCCCTTTGGAACGATAGATCAGATCAACGGCCTGGGAAAAGTGATGATCAACCTTGGGAATGAGCTGGAAAATACTCTCCGCCTCAATACGGAGGGCTTCTCTGCCATGTCGGATTGATTCGTCGTCTTGATTTGCTTTTACGGGATGGGGCGAGTCCACCATGCGCTTTCTCGAATCATAGCAAGTATTTGTCTCTTCGGAGAAGAGGGGTGAAGCTATCAAAAAACAAAGAACAATACAAGCGTCTTTTATGCGGGGAAAAAACCTTTTGACAGTCAGGCCTTTTTTCTATAAAAAAAGAGGTTAATTGTCACTTCATGTCATTTACATGTAACTAGCGCGACAGAGTGACAGAACTTCCTGATCCTTTAAAAAGGGGGACTTCATGAAGTATTGGCTGGTATTGATACGGATGGGGGTATTGGTTCTATTGCTGACCATTGCTTTTCAGACGCCGGTTTTTGCTGCCCAGAAGCATTCTGTGAAACAGGGCGAAACGTTGTTCGGGATAGCGAAGCGATATGGTGTGCCCGTTGCCTCTATCAAGGAGGCCAACCGTCTGCAAAGTGACCGCCTTCGCCTCAATCAGACTCTCATTATTCCCAAGGGTAACGTAAAAACCGCAAAAAAGACGGCTGTGCCTCCCGCACAGCAGGGACGCGCGGCCAAGGCTAAAAAAGCAACGGCTTCTGCACCTGTCCAGACTAAAAAAACAATCACTTAATACACCGTCAAAAGAGGTGATTCCCTGGGTGGTATTGCCCGTGCGAAGCGCGTATCCGTTGCCGATCTTAAAAGGATGAACAATCTTCGCAGTTCTTCCATCAAGATGGGTGACAAGCTGATTGTCGCCGTAAACACAGTGACTGTTGCCCGATCATCCCAGTCATCAACTGCCCGGTCACCGCGAATAGCCCGCGACCTTTCCTATCTTGAACAAGAGGAATACGATGATGAGGAAATTCCCCCCATCACCGAAGAAGAATGGCTGGAGATAGAACAGGGAAAAGGAGCGAATACGAGCTATCTTGGTCAATGGAAGAACGCCAAAGAAAGGCAGTTGCTGGCGAAAGTAGCCATGGGTTTCATCGGCGCTCCTTACCGCAGCGGCGGAGATACGGTGCGTGGTTTGGATTCCCCCGGTTTTGTGCAGAAGATATACGAAATTTTTGATGTTCCCTTACCCCGGGATATTTTGGGGCAATCTCGCCTGGGTATGAAAATTGACCTTCCTAACTTGCGTGAAGGCGATGTTCTGTTCTTCCACAGTCCTTTTACTGTTGGTATCGTAGGTATCTATGTCGGCAACAACCGCTTTGTTCACGCCTCCCCCGACGGTAACCGGGAAGTGCGTACCAGTAATCTTAATGATCCCAATCTTTCCAAGCATTTTATTAAGGCCGTCCGGTTGAAATATTTGGAAGGAGAAGTATGAGGGACAAAGAAAGAGATCGTGTTTTGGTGAAAATATCTCTTCTTTCCCGCCGGCAAAGATTTATCTGCGAAAGTTTCCTCCCTTTCTTTTTCCCGTCATGGGCAGGGCATGGTTGCATGGCATGAGAGCCATTTTTTTGTCTGATGCCCATCTTCGCAGAGAAACGGAAGCAAATTACCGGTTTCTCGTATGGTTCTTTAAAGAACTGAAAGAAAATATTGAAAAGCACAGAGAAGCCGGTGCAAATCGGGAAGCAGTGCCGGCGTCGTGGGAACCGCCCGTTGATGCCCTCTACATCGTGGGTGATTTTTTTGATTTTTGGTTTGGCCGCGGCCAAAACTATTATCCGGGCTTCAGGAAAATCATACGTTTCTTGCAGGATTTTCAGCAGTTAGGCGTTCAAGTACATTTTTTTGAAGGGAATCACGACTTTTTTTTAAAAGATTTTTTTTCCCGTCATTTAGGGATAGAGGTGTACGAATCGGAGACCACCATCAATCTGGACGGGCGCCGTTTCTATATCGCCCATGGTGATATGGTGGACCGCACCAATCGCGGCTATCTGATGTTAAGAAGAACACTGCGGAGCCGTCCTGTCCGCGTTTTGCAGAGCTTGCTGCCGCCGCGTCTGCTCTGGCGCATTGCCCGCCTCAGTTCCGATGTCAGCAAGTCCATGTGGGAAGGGGCGGTAAGGGAAATGGAACTTGTGGATAAGATGTGCGGTTTTGCTCTGGATATTTCCGCCTATGGTTATGACGGGGTTATCCTGGGGCATAGCCACAAACCTCTTATCTGGACGTTTTCCGTTAAAGATGAACCAAAGGTTTTAATTACTCTGGGGGATTGGATAACCCATCGCTCCTACCTTGATTACAGCGACGGGCAGTTTACTCTGAAATATTACAAGAATGACCGCTTAATTGAAAAAGGGGAAAATCCTCCTTTTCGCTTTGATGAAAATTCTGGATAAAGATATAGACAATTCATCGGCTCTATGGTAATCGGCTACCTACTTTTGTGAGTGAAGGCAAATACTTGTCTTGCTGAAGAAGAATATGCGATGATGAGGAATATGTGCAGATGAGAAAAATAACGGCAGAAAATAAAGCGGTTTTAACACCCTCCGCGAAGAATTTTGATAAAATAAGCGATTTTTTTGTCCCTAAAAAGATATTTTTTACCAATGGCGTAGGCGATCACAGGGAAGAACTCCATTCCTTTGAGCTGGCTCTCCGCTGTGCGGGCATTGAAAAGTTCAATTTAGTACAGGTCTCCAGCATCATGCCTCCCGGCTGCAAGGTCATTTCCCGCGCCGCAGGGCTTAAGGAATTACAGACTGGTTCCATCGTCTTTTGCGTAATGAGCCGTTGCTGCAGCAACGAGCCGCGCCGCCTTTTAGCCGCGTCGGTGGGATGCGCTATTCCTACCGATAAGAGTACATACGGCTACATCAGCGAGCATCATGCCTTTGGACAAACGGAGCGCCAGGCCGGGGACCATGCGGAAGATCTGGCCGCTGCCATGCTGGCTTCAACCCTTGGCATTGATTTTGATATTGATGAAAGCTGGGATGAGAAAAAGGGAATATTCAAGATCAGCGGCAAAATTGTCAGCACCCGTAACACAACTCGTTCAAGTATTGTCAAACCAGGCGGATATACAACAGTGGTCGCCGCCGCTGTGTTTATCTTCTAAGAAAGGGTTGATTTCGACTTCATCAGGGGGCTTGCACGCAAGCCCCCTTTTGCGTGGGCAATACTGGTATCAAAGATATTAAAATTACAGTAAAAACGATTATTTACTTTTGATTGTCCCATCCTCCGATTCATCCGGCTCTTCCTTTGGTTTTGCCGTGTTCGTCCAAAGATCACCCATTGGTTTGTGCGGATCCCACTGTTCGTATGCTTCCTCCGGCGGTTCGTACAACTCCTCTTCCTCCGGTTCTTCTGGTTCTTCCTCCTTTGGTTCGTCTGCCCCATCCTTATCTTGGCGAAGGAATTCCAGGTTCCATATTTTTTCCGCCTTTAAACCAAGAAGGGCAAAGGAAACTCCCAAAATCGCAAAGAAAACGGCCTTATGAGTGGCATTCCAGAAAAATTCAAAATACTTTGTGTAGAGATTGATGAACAAAAAGGTAACGCCAAAACCACGGGAGACAGGGTCATCCTGCTTAAGACCATAATAAATAGCGCCAATGGCCGCCAGAGCGAAGATAATTCCCCAATGGAAAAGTTCGATCTGTTTCACGTTCCACCAATGGCTTGCGTCTCCATAATTCCCGAAAATGGACAAAATCCACAAAGCCACGAAGAAATAGAGGAGACCTAAAACGTAAGTCGGGCGCTGAAAAAGAGAGAAGCGCTCTTGTGCGGCGAGAAAAAAACTCAGCCCCACTAAAACGCCGCCGAACAGAACAAACCGCAAAGGATAGTTCATCCCCAGATAGTAGGCTCCCCAGCCCGACATATAACCCGTTTCTGTGCCAAACCATGCCCCCAGCGACAGGACGGCGAATATCCAGAGAAGTTTGGATGGAAAGAAAAGGCCCAGTAAGGCATAAACAATGGTAGCCAGTAAGATGAGCAGAGAAAAATGACCGCTTCCCGTATCAATGGCCTTGCCCAAGAAAATAATGGCGGCGGAAGTTAAAAGAGCGCCGATAAAAATAATGGCCTCGTTACTGAAAATCTTTTGTGGCTGCCTTTTGCGTCTGCGAATGCCGAAATAGTAGAAAAGCGCCGCCAGCGATGAAAAAAACACGCATAACATAGCATCGGAAGATACGAAAAACCGTATAAATAGGTCGCGAAGAAAGGCGAGGAAAAAGGGGTCGCTAATGGCGGATCCCACGGCAATTACTCCGCAAATAATCGCTACGATAAACGAATACTTGGCTGATCTCTTCCAGTCAAAGGAGCGAACGGAAAAACTGTTCCGCAGAGTTCCCCCCGTCCCGCGGTGAATAACCCCTTCCTTTTCCCATTGATCAATGACATACAGGAGAAAGCGCCCCTGTCTTTTATTGACATTCAGCATAGCGTACCTCACTAATCCCAAATTTTTTCAAATATCGCATGGCCCATACCGCAAGCAGGCAATCTCTGTTCATCCGGTTTTTCCTGTTATTTTATTCAACACACAACAGCCGTCAACGTTCGCTTTCACCTATCACAAAAAACAATCCTGCGGTGAAAAAAATGATGTTTCCATGGTAAATAAAAGGCACTGCGGCTTTACTGACAAATAGGTTGTTTTTTGCGTCGGGCATGGTATGTTTCCGCGTTGAAAAGGGGAAAAGAGAACATGACAAAAGCGAAAAAAACGAAAAATAAAGGCAAAGACTGATGAATGTATGGCTGCGTTCTTTTCGCCGTCCCTTGATCGCCGTCGCATGTTTGGCCGGTTTTGCTGTGCTGGCTGGTGTCGTCT
>JAITWQ010000103.1 GCA_031285215.1 Syntrophobacterales bacterium
GAAATATACATGGAGCGGGGACGGCTGTTTGACTATCTGGACAGAAAAGAGGAAGGCCGCCGTGACTTCCAAACGGCTTGCAAACTCGGCTATGCAAAGGCCTGTGCCGCATTGGGCACGGAAACTGCGGCGGCTGCAAGGGATACCAAAACAGAAATTTCCACGGGTGATATTTTCCGTAATTCCTTTTCAGCTTCTGTCGCCGATACAAAGGCGGATACTTTGAAGGGGCGGGATATTCCGGCTGATACAAAGATCAGAGAAGCAGCTCCGCCAAAAACTGCCAGACCGGCAGAAACCGTAAGGGATCAGAGGGCGGAAACGCCCGGCAATGCACGGGTCAGGATAGAGATTGTAGAGGCCGGAGAACTAAAAGATGCAAAGCCGGCAAGAATTGTCAGAAGCGCGGGGAATAATGCCCCCCGCCCTGATCCTCTGGATAGATGGGTTCCTTTTTGGCATTCCGAGAACGATCATTCCTGGTATTTTTACAATGTGATAAAAAAAACAGAGGATAACCATATGGTTCGCGTTCGCGTGGAGCAGGACGATCCTTCCCGGGAACCATATAAAGGAGAGCTTGGTGACCGAAAAATTGATAAATCAAAACCATATGTCCTTGAATTCTGGTCTTTTGATTGTCATCTTCCCGATGCCCGCATGATGGGGCGTTATTCCCCGGATTCACAGCCCGTCATTTCCCGGTCACCCTATACAAATGCACGGCAAGGGGTAACTTCCGCGCCTCCCACGATCATGCTTGATGAACTGTGGAAAGCCGTTTGCGGAGAAACGAAGAAGGCGCCCGCAAATTTCACGCCCTGATGTATTTGCCGGCGGATATGGCGGACGGGCATCATTGACGCCGCCGGGCTTTTCCCCCGAAGGCAATCTTCTCCGGGTGATCGCCGCAGAAGAAAGTGATACTTGAAATTACGCTCAATCATTCGTGCATCATAATTTGCTGGCGTATGCCCCTTCAGCAACTTATATCAACAACCCATTGCTCAAACGGTTTTTCGCCATCCCAGGGGGAATGGTTTTTCAGTTCCCGGATGAAGCGGGAAGGTCTGAGGGGCGTATTGTAGCCCAAGCCCCGATTGGGATCATAAGTGGGATAACAAAGATAGAGATGATCTTTGGCACGGGTCACGGCCACATAGAAAAGACGCCGCTCCTCTTCCTCTCCGCCCTCTTCTTCCAAAGCCCGGACGAGGGGGAACATGCCCTCGCAGCACCAGATGAGAAAAACCACAGACCATTCCAAGCCTTTGGCCTGATGAATGGAGGTCAGCACAATCCGCCCCTCCCTTTCCGTTTTTGGAAGATCGTCACGCTCCTCTTCTTCCGTATTTGTCATGAGAGACAGTTCTTCCAACATGGCATGGAGGCTGGAAAATTTCGACGCATACGCGGCAAGGCGCACCAGATCATCTTCCCGGGAAGACCAATCGGGATATTTGCTCCGCAGAAAACCGACGTACCCGTACATGGCCGCTTCCACCAATTCCTGAGGATTCGCCTCCACACGTCCCTCAAGACGGCGAAAAACATCCGCACAGGCCTTAAAACCCTCTCTGGCTCCTTTGGGCAATTTATCCCATCCCTCTTCACACAAAAACGCCCGGAGAGGGTCTGTTGACTGACGGCGCAAATAATCCCATAATTTTTTGATGGTTACCTTGCCGATTCCCGGATAAAGCCCTAAAACACGGCGCCAGGAAAGTTCATCCAGGGGATTGTCCACAATGCGGAGATAAGACACGACATCCTTCACATGGGCCTGTTCAAAGAAACGGATACCGGAGCGGATCTCAAAGGGAATGCCGCGGCGGCCAAGTTCCAGCTGCAATTCCATGGAGTGATAGTGGGCGCGGTAAAGGATGGCCATCTCCGTCAGAGGAATACCTTCACCGGCAAGCTCAATAACCCGCTGGGCGATAAACTCCGCTTGCTGATAAACATTTCGCAGAGGAACAACGGCCGGCTTAACGCCCCCTTCCCGCATGGAAACAAGTTCCTTGCGAAACTGCCGTTCGTTGTTGATGATACAGAGATTGGCCAGATGCAGAATCTCCGGCGTACTGCGGTAATTTGTTTCCAGCTTATAGATGCGGCAATGGGGATATTTATGGGGAAACTGGAGAATATTTTCAAAATCGGCCCCCCGGAAAGAATAGATGCTTTGAGAATCGTCACCCACAACCATGATGTTTCCGTGTCCCGACGCCAGCAGATCCATGATCTCCGCCTGAATACGGTTCGTATCCTGATATTCATCGACCAGAACGTGAAGGAAGCGGTTCCGGTAACGATCCAGTACCTGGGGAAAGTCCCGCAGAAGATTCCTGCAGAAGAAGAGGAGATCGTCAAAATCCATCACCTGTAAAACTCTTTTCCGATTTTGATAGAAGTTCAGTACAGATTCAATCTCATCCGTATAATGGACAGAGGTGGGGTACCGCCTCATGACGGTATTGGCAACGCTGTCATCCGTATTGACAGAAAAACTAAGGATGTCCGCCAGTACCGGCCCTTTGGGGAAGTGGGAATCTGACTTGCCAAGATTCATTTCCGTCAGGCAGGAGTTCATTAATTGGCGCATATCATCGGAATCAATAATGGTAAAGTGACTGTCAAATCCGATTACGGCGGCATTCGCCCGCAATATCCGATGGGCGATGTGGTGAAATGTCCCTCCCCATAATCCGGTTAATTCCCGGTCAAGGAGGATTTGCACGCGGCCAACCATGGATTTGGCAGCCTTATTGGTAAATGTTGCCAGAAGAATGTGCCCGGGATAGCACCCCGCGTCAATCAGACGGGTTACCCGATAAGTCAGCGTTCTGGTTTTGCCGCTTCCGGCGCCGGCAATGACGAGAAGGGGGCCTCCTTCTTCCATGACTACCTGATATTGGGCGTCGTTTAGTTCCTGGCGAAAATCAATCATACTTTTCTCGAAAAGATGAAAAAAGGACGCCCGGGCAGGGTGTCCTTTGGGAAATCAATAAAAACGGCAAAATGTAATCTGTTTATTCTTTAAGAGCTTTTATAACAGCCTCCACCGTATCCTTACTGTTGACGGACAGGAAGGTTTTTAAAAGACCTTCTCCCTGATAAAAACCAATCAACGGGGCTGTTTTCTCGTTATATACCTCAAGGCGGTTTAAAATAGCCCCTTCCGTTTCATCATCGCGCTGAATAGTAGGGCTGCCGCATTTCTTGCAGGTGCCGTCAGCATTGGGCGGATTGCTCTTGGTATTATAAATTTCCTGGCAGGAACCGTTGGCACAGGTCCTGCGAGTGGTAAGCCGATCTAAAATGATATCGCGGGGGACATCAAGATTGACAACAAAATCAAGGCTGATGTCCAATCGTTTCATAACCTCTTTCAATGCCTCCGCCTGGGGAATGGTACGGGGAAAGCCATCCAGGAGAAATCCCTGCCGGCAGTCTTTCTCTTGCAGACGAATCTCCATCATGTCCATAATCAGGGAGTCGGGAACCAGATCACCACGATCCATATAGCCTTTGGCCTGTCTGCCAAGTTCCGTCCCTTCCTTAACCGCGGCACGGAGAAGATCACCCGTGGAAATCTGGATGGATCCGTCTGCTTCCATTAAAAGTTTGGCAACTGTTCCTTTGCCGGCCCCCGGCGCTCCTAAAAGGATAATTTTCATAAGTCCTCCCGATATTGTTTTGCGATATTTTTCACTTGACTAATTATTTTTTTTCATACATCAACTTCGTTTTTTACTTGCGATTACAGACTTAATTTAGATATAAGATACGGATAGGATATAAGGGAAAATACCAAAATGGTCAAGCAAAACGGAAACAACCAATAGATGACGTTCATTTTTGCTGACACTCATCGGGGATTTTCCGCTTTTGCCGGCATTTTTTGTGCGGTGACAGCATATAAGATACGCTAAGGATTTCAAACAAATATGGACTCTGGCGATAATAAAGCCTCTAAAGATGATATGGTTCTCGCCGTGAAAACCGGCATGGTTGCCTTTTCCATGGTAGTAAAGAACCATGCCCTCTATCCGGAAACCAATACTCTCTGCCAGAATTCCCTGCTTAAATTCAAGGAGTGGCTCGATAATTTCCTGTTACACCAAGACAGTTTGCAGCTTTTTGTGGAAAAGGACTGTCTGCTCTTCCAGCAGGAAATTGTTTTACAGGACAAGCCAGGGGAACAGACCATGGCTCAGCCTTTTTTCCGCGATGGCGTACAATGGTTCGAATTCCTCTACGGAATTACCATCGAAGAGCTGCGCATGTTCATTATTCTTCTGAACAGGTTCAGAATCCTGCGGGAAGAGGCGGAAGATGATCTGGTAACGGCCTTGTGGGAAGCCAACTTTCTCTACATACAGTACAAAACAGCCAATGAATTTTGGGAAATAGAACCTTTCATTGATTTCGGTAATGTAAATCCAAACTATTCATCCGCAAAGGAGCCGCATAAAACCGGCGAAATGCCATTCTACCAGAGTGAAACGTTTGGTTTTATGTCGGGAATTCCAGGATACCGCCGCTTATCCCAAGATGGTGACCAAACAGACGCAACAAGCGGATTCTCCATGGAATCGAAATCCACTCCGGAATCCCCGCATGGTGGTTATGCATCCCCATTCCCTGGTTCGGGGTATGAAGTATCCCCGGATCAGCACGACGAAGCGAGTCATGCGAAGAAAAAGTTCAGTTTTTTATCGTCGGATCTGGATGACGCCATATTCATGCAAAGAAATGACAAAAGGTTCTGGAAACTAAGTAAGTCCGAAAACGCTCTTATTCAAGACATGATTTTTGAAGAGGAGCATCGCAATACGACCCATGATTGTCTGGATGTTCTCTTTATTCTTTTGACATCCCATAATAATAAAGCAATTGGTTCCGCCGTTTTGAATTTTCTCCTTGATGAAATGCAATACGCCCTCTCACAGGAGGATTTCATTTATATTCATCATTTTCTTGTGCGTTTGAACCATCTTTCCAAATCACCGGATCCGTCAAAGCCATGGCTTGTGCCATTTATACTGGATTTCCAGAAAAAAATTGCTTCTCCTTCCGTTCTCGAGGCCCTGAATGATACATGGACCCACATTAACACATTAACGGACGCCACCATAGATGAACTGCGCCAAATACTTCTCCTGATGACGCCGGAAGTTGTCCATGCCCTTGCACGCACCTTAATGCAAACAGAAAATCCCCGTATCGAAAGCATGCTCATTGAGATCATTGCCATTCAGGTATGCCGTTCCTCTGCCGACATGTCAGACGCAATACGCAGATTAAAATCCCCTCTGCTACGCCAGCTCATTAATATTTTGAAATCACAGGAACCGTATCCTGCGGGCCTCCTCATTAAATTGGTCAATCATGAATCTGATCTTGTTCAGGAAGAAGCTGTCAAGGCCTTACTCCACTTGAATTCCCGTCATATTGCCGATATTTTTCACCTTATGCACGGAGCGTCCCCCAAAATAAAACGCCTGATCTGCCTCCAGCTCGCTCAAAAAATGGATCCAAAGGCGGAAGGACTGCTCTTGAACTATCTCATGGATAGTCAAAAACAAAACAAAGAGTTGGACAGGATTCACATCGTGGACTGTTATCGCGCCCTTGCCTGCGGTTCCTCTCCGAAGACGGTTCACTTCCTCCATGAAACCCTGTTAAAAAAGGGCTGGCGATCCCTTTTGGGAATCGAAAATCAATTTCATCTTCACCGTTTGGGAGCGGCTCTTGCCTTGATGCTGATGCCCAAAAATGAAGAAGCAAAAATAATCTTGGAAAAGGCATTGCGTAATTCTCATCTCAGCATCTCCTCCGCCTATTGGCAGGCGAAGGAAGAATTAAATAAATCAGAAAAGGGACGTGTACTTACAGATGGTTAGGAAAAAAGATAAAATCACTGCCGGGGAAGATTTTCTGCAATCTTTTTTTAAGCTGTCACAAATCAGCAAGCTCTACCGCTTTGATAATCAACTCTTCCTTGATAATGCCGCCGAATTTCTGAAAGCAACCAACGACATCAATGACATGGACGGCTATGTGAATCTTCGCCTTTTCCGCGGGCGGTTTTATCTGAATGAAGAAAGATTTACCCATCACCCCAGCGTCCTGCACGCCGTAAACCAATTGGCCGAATTATTCCAAAAATGCGATATTCCGGGCTTTCGGATGCAAAATACCAAGCTCATTTCGCCGGCAGAGGTTATCACATTTTTCACCCTTCTTAATAAAGCCGAACACATGGATGACCCCGGGGCATGGCTCCAGCTTCAACTGGAAGACGACCAGTACCTCTGGGTTGAAATGCTGTCTGATCAGGATTTTGCGGTTACATCGCGCAAGCCGGAATTAGAGAAGATAGCCAGAGGAACTTACTCCACCGCCCTGACGACCATAATGGCTTTAACGGGAAAGCTTTACTCACAAAAGCGGGTAGGCATACAAAAATCGAAACGGGTTATTCAGGATATGATTGAAATTCTCCTGGAAGACGAGGCCGCTCTTCTGGGAATGAGTACTATACGGAATTATGACGACTATACTTACACCCACTCTATTAACGTGGCCATTCTCTGCCTGTGTCTGGGACAAAGAATCGGATTAGCCCGCAATCTTGTTGAGCAGCTGGGGCTTTGCGGTTTGTTTCATGACCTGGGGAAAGTTGATATTCCTCTGGAATTGATCACCAAGGAAACCCCTCTGACAAACGAGGAATATGAAGAGATAAAAAACCATCCCCTTAACAGTGTTCAACAAATTATCAAGTTAAATGCCAACCATGCGTTAAAGGCAAAACTTCTCCTTCCTCCCTTTGAACACCATCTCGGCGTTGATTTGTCCGGTTATCCCCAGTCGGACCGCAAGGCCCCCTTGAGCCTCATGGGGCGTATCCTGGCAATTGCAGATCAGTATGACGCCCTGACATCAAGCAGGGCGTACCGGCCCACCCCTATCAGTCCCGACCAGGCCATGGGGCTGATGATGAGAGACGCGGGAACAAAACTTGACGTTCTCCTTCTCAAGGTCTTCATTAATATGGTCGGTATATATCCTATCGGCACTGTTTTGGTTTTGGATCGCAACGAAATGGGAATGGTTTTAAGAACTGCGGAAAATTCTGAATCCGGACGCCCCATTATTTGTCTGCTGCAAAAAAATCAGGACGGCAAATTTGAAAAAGGGGAAACGGTGGATCTGTCAAAAAGGAATCCCCAAACGAAGGAATTTTACCGGGACATTATAGCCAGTTTCCATCCCTCGGAATACAATATCCAACCCGCTGATTTTCTCCTTGGCTTTGGCCTCGATAAGGCTGTTTGACGCCTGTCTCCCGGTCATGCACATCGTTATCGACGGATATAATTTTATTCGGCAGTCAATTTCCCTCTGCTCTTTCGACAGGCGCAGCCTGGAAGAGGGGCGCAAGGCTCTGCTCCGTTTTCTGATACCTTATAAGAAATCCAGGCGTCACAACATCACCGTTGTCTTTGATGCCTGGGATAGCGACAATCCTTTTGAAGAAAGGGATTTATGGCGCGGCATCGAAATTATCTACTCCCGGCGGGGCAGAGAGGCCGACGATGTCATTAAAGAACTGATTGATAACAAAACGGGAAAAGAAATACTGGTTGTCACCTCGGATCGTGACGTATCCCATTATGCCAACCGCCGTAATGCGGCGGTCATGTCTTCGCAGGAATTTGAGCAAACCATTTTCAAAATCCTCTCCACCGGCCAGGAACAGGCCACCTCGCATGAAAAAGAGAATGATGAAGAAGACGAACATCAGTCTCTAAAAGGCGGCGCGAAGAAAGGTCCTTCCCGTAAACTCTCACGGAGAAAACGTCACTCCCATAACAGTATAAAAAAATTATGACTTTCCCCTGACCCGTTCAGGCGCGCAACTATTCCCGCCGCACGGTCTGTATATCACCTTGTGCGGTTTCGATTCAGATTTACAATAAAATACCCCGCTGCTAATTCACAAACAGCGGGGTATCAACAATGGATTTCTTCTTTCACCAAGGTGCGGGGCATCTACACGCACTCGCAAATGCCAAGAGATGCCGTTACAGACGCTCTATGGCACTCCGGAACTTGGAAATCATCACCGTCCGTTCCTCCGCAGATACATGGTCAACGGCGGTAAAATACTGATGACCGGCCACTTCCATACCGCAGAATTGGAAAATACCCATATCAATCAAATTTTGTATGCTCTGAAAGACGCCGCACTGCTTGTTCGTCTCTTCATCTGCGCCTGTTGTATTGATAATATACACCTTTTTCCCCGGCAGAAGGCCTTGGGGGCCTTTTTCATCCATCATGTAGGCAAACCCGAAGGAAAAGACCCGATCAATATACCCCTTCATAATCGCCGGCATACCGGACCACCAGATGGGAAAAACGAAAAAAAGAGCATCGGCCCAGCGAATAAGTTCCTGTTCCGTCTGAATATCCGGCGGAGGAGCGCCCTGCTCCAAACCTGCCATATCTTCTCCGGTCAGAACCGGATTAAACGAAAGGGCATACAAATCACGAACCTTAACGTCATGGGATTTGCTCAGTGTTTCCGTCAGAACGTCCAAAAGGGCATGGTTAAAACTTCCGGGATTAAAGTGACTGTAAATGACAAGACAATTCATGCGATTTCTCCTTTCTTCACTTTCCGTCCAAAAATAGTCATTGCCGCCTTGCTTCTTCCCCAAAACCATCAGGAAATATTTTTACAGCGGCGTTAATTCAGCTTTTGTGCGGTGCTGCCACCGCCCACCTTATCAAAAATATCCTCCAGAAGGCTTCCTCTTTCAATAGGATAGAAATTATTCGACATATGATAAAGAATGTGGCCTTCTTTATCGTAGCCGGCAAATTCCGGATGGGTAAACATGCGCTGTTTGCGCTCCATAACAAAAATATTAATCTCATAATCAAGGGCATCGGCTAGGCGCGCCATCTCCAGGGGAGAAATATCCATGTAAGTCAACCGTTCTTTCTTTCCCATATCGGTAAAGACGGTTTTTATGGAAACGCTCACTCGGTTTTCATCAATGGCCACAAAATTCTGATCATAAAAATACGTGCCAAAGGCGTCCGTCCTCGCCTCTGCCCATTTATATTCCCCCAAACCCTTCATTCATTTTCTCCTTTCGATACCGGTACTGTTTGTCCATCGCTCTCCGCAATTATCATCCATAACAATCCGCCCAACAAGATTCCCGATACCTTTATTTCACCTCCCGGATGATTGTCAAGGTTTATGGCGTTTTGCGCGTCAGGAGGGCAATTACCTCAATATGAGCCGTATGGGGAAACATATCCATGGGCTGCAAAAATTCCAGCTGAAACATTCTGTCACACAACAGGCGAATATCCCGCGCCTGCGTTGCGGGGTTACAGGAGATATAAACAATTCTTTCGGGGGCAAGACGGACGACCTGATCAATGAGACTGCTTTTACAGCCCGTGCGGGGAGGATCTATGACCAAAACATCGGGGTGAACATCGTCATTGACCATCTTCCCTAACCCTGCCGTCATATCTTCCTGCCTCAATACGACATTATCGCAGCGATGACGTCTCATATTTTCCCGGGCCGCGCGCATGGCCTGCTTATCTCCTTCAATTCCATATACGGTACGGGAGTGGGGCGACAAAAAGAGGGCAAAAAGACCGGAGCCGCAAAAGCCATCCACAACAATTTCATCCCCTTGCAGATCAGCAATTTTTTTAACCATGGCAACCATCTCAGGCAGCAGGAATTGATTCCCCTGAAAAAAACCATTTCGCGGCGTCATTAAACTTTTTTGGCAAACCACTTGCGAAACAAACATGTCATCATCGTATTCTGAGGCCTCGCCGCCTTCTTCCGCCCAGAAAACAACGCGATTAAGAGGGGGCGCTTTTTGCTTCCGGCAAAGTTCTTCCTGCCAGCGCTGATAGCGGCGATTGATCTTTTCATCAACAATCTCGCACCTTTTTATCGCTGTTATTTCGTTGCTGCCGCGAGACATAAACCCCGTTAAAAATGATCCGTCTTTCCGCATCACATGAAAATCTGCTTTCAAGCGATAATGACAGGACTGGGGCGATTTTATGATGGGCAGCACGCAAGGATGGGAAAACTTGCCCACTCTCTGCAATGTTTCCCGCACCTGCTTTTCTTTCAGAACAAGCTGGTACTCATAGACAATATGCTGATAGCAACAGCCGCCGCACGAACCATAAACATCGCAGGAGGGTATGGCGCGGTGGGGAGACGGTTTAAGAATAGTCCTTATGATGCCCCTGGCATAGCGCGGGCGCGTATCCGTTATTTCGCAGCGGATAACATCCCCATCCACGGTATGGGGCACGAAAACAACTTTGTTATCCACGCGGCCGATTCCTTCGCCGCCAAAAGCAACGCCGGTTATTTCCATTTCTGTAATGCCGCCCAATTTCATCTCTTTCTCTTTCTAAGCGCTTTATTTTTCCGCCCATGGGTAAAAAGGAAAATCCATTTCCCTTTACAAACCAAGGGAATCCTGATAACCACCCTGTACGGGTAATATGATATGATTTCCTGACAAATCAATCAAGGCAGACATTATATGTCCCATAAAAATATCACCAGACTGTCTTTTCACGGCAAAGAAATTGTAATCATCGGCACGGCGCACGTTTCCAGAGAAAGCGCGGATTTGGTCGAACAAACTATTCTGGAAGAAAAACCGGATACGATCTGCGTGGAATTGTGCCAAAGCCGCTTTGACGCCATACGCCAGCATGATTCCTGGCGGGAAATGGACATTGTCAAGGTCATCCGGGAGAAACGAGCATCTCTGCTTTTGGCGCAGCTTTTGATGGCGTCATTCCAGAAGAGAATGGCCGAAAAATTCCATATCCAGCCGGGAGAAGAAATGAGGCGGGCCGTCTCTCTGTCTGACCAACTGCAAGCGAATCTGGTACTGGCGGACCGTCCTATCCGCATCACTCTTTTGCGCGTCTGGCGGATGATGCCGTTCCGGAACAAGATCAGCGTATTGCCGGAGATGTTCATGTCACTTTTTGCCACCGATGACATCACCGAAGAAGACATCGAAAAATTAAAAGAGCAGGATTCTCTGGAATTAACGCTAAAATCTTTCGCCGAAAAAATGCCCGTTCTCAAAACTACTCTCATTGATGAACGAGATCAATATCTGGCCCACATGATCAGTAATGCCCAGGGAACAAAAATTGTCGCCGTCGTGGGAGCGGGACATGTTCCCGGTATTTTGAAAAACATGGACAGTACAATTGATGTGGACGCCCTGTGTACGCTTCCGCAAAAAGGTTTTTGGGCAAGGTCTTTTGGCTGGATTTTTTCTCTCGCTGTCATTTCCCTTTTTGCCGCAGGATTTTTCTTTTCCGGCAGCCAAGCCAGCATCAACATGATCCTCTCCTGGTCACTCATTACGGCAGGATGCGCGGCGGCAGGCGCAACTCTTCTCTTTTCGCACCCCCTGACGATCATTGCCTCGGCCCTCTCCGCTCCTGTCGCAACGCTTCATCCTCTAATCGCAACGGGATGGGTCGCGGGACTGGTGGAAGCGACGATACGCAAACCGCAAGTCAAGGACGTTTTAAACCTGGCCAACGACATCACAAGTTTTCAAGGGTTTTTCCGTAACAAGATTACGCGCATCCTGATTATTATTGCCTTCGTTAACATAACCACGTCATTGGGAACCTTCATCGCCATCCCCATCATGATGAAATACTTTTGACGCAAAATTTCCCATTTAAAGACATTATAATCTTTACCTGTCATGGTTGTTTTGTCACAACTTTTGCGTGGCGATACGGGCTTTGAGCGACAAGTCTTGCAAAAAAAGAAACTGCTCCGTTGACTTTTTGCCAATGCCGATATAGAGTTTTCCCGTTGGGCAGATTATTTTAAGGATCCATACATGGCCCTTTTAAAAACGTTAATTCGCAACAAAAAGATTTTTTCTGCTTACAATCAATTCCGCAAAGATCTTTTCCGGCACTTCTCGCCGCAGGAAAGTGACGTTATCTTATCCCTGCTGCCATGGCTGATCTGCGTCAACCATCCAGATTTTCCCGGTTATCTCCCCGATTTGAAGCATCCATTCCGGATTTTCGGCATTGATCATGATGCAGAGATTAAAAACAGGGAGGCGTCCTTCAAAAAGCAATTCAATTGCTTAGATTCCGGCCCTATCCTGAAGCCCGCCGCTAATTATTGTAAAATAGAGGGAATCTATACCATTGGCAGCACCGGCACAATCAGCCAGACATCTTATTCCGATTGTGATTTGTGGGTTTGCATTGATCACAATAATTATACCGCCAGGCAAGCCGCGAAACTGCACGAAAAGATCTCCCTCCTCCAAGCCTGGCTTGATGCCACCCTTAAAATGGCCGTACATTTCTTCATCAGCGACATCAACGATATTCAAAAGGGGCATTTTGGCTGTGTAGAGGGAGAAAGCTGCGGCTCCACCCAAAGCAATGTCCTTAAAGAAGAATTTTATCGCACCACTATCGTTGTCAGCGGCAAAACGCCCTTCTGGTGTGTCTGTTATAATTCAGAAGAACCACAAACGTACAAAGAATCCCTGGCGGAATACAACCGCGCTGATTTTCCCCATGATGATTGCGTTGATTTGGGCAGTCTCGAAACAATCGAGCAGGATGAATATTTTGGCGCCGCTCTCTGGCAATTTAATAAAGCCCTTACCCGTCCTTTGAAATCCATCATTAAGATGATTCTCCTTGCCGTTCAGCTTCAGTCGCCGCGGGAGAAACTGTTCTGCCATCGTTTCCGCGATCTGATCATGTCAAAAGGGCGGCGCAGGCAAACCTTTATTGATCCCAGCATGTTTACCTTAGACGCTATTCTGGGTTATTTTGAAAAGCAGGAATATGTCCATCTTGATTTTCTGAAACAATGTTTTTATCTGCGGTACGAAATCAACATCCTGACAGACAAAATAACGCTGAAAAAAGAAATGTCTTCTCCCCTGTTCAACAAATACAAACTGGATACAGAATGTCTCCGCGATCTGAACCAATTTGATTCATGGCCATTCCACAAACAGCAGGAGTTTTGCACAAAAGTCCTGGATCTTCTGCTGGAGATTTACAAGGATATCGCCTCCATCGCTCCCCACGTATCCGGCCGGGTAACTCCCCAGGATATGACCATTATTGGCAGGAAACTCTCCTCCTGCCTTGCCCGCAAAGAAAATAAGGTGCCCATCGTCTTAAAGCCATTTGCAAACTTCAATGTTCCTGACCTGCTTTTTCGCTTCGAGGGAAAGAAATGGTGTGTTGCCCCGTCTCGTAATCAAGACGCCATTGTTGTTCGCAATCATGATATTGTTTTCTGCGCCGCCTATCTGGTATGGAACGATCTTTTCTCGGCAGAAAATAT
>JAITWQ010000145.1 GCA_031285215.1 Syntrophobacterales bacterium
AGGAACAGGAACGGCTTCAGCGTGAATGGGAAGAAGCTCAGCGTCAGGAACAACTCCGACAGGAAACCCAGCGCAAGGAACAGGAAAGGCTCCAGCATGAACGAAAACAGCAGGAAGAAGCCCATCATCAGGAAATGATCAAACAACTGCAGGAAAGGGAAAGAATCCTGCGTAAACGGGAAGCTCAATATCAGGAACAGGAGCGGCTCTGGCGTGAACGGGAACAACAGGAAGAAGCCATACGTCAGGAACAGCTCCGAGAGGAAGAAGTAGAACGTCAGGAGGAAGAGCGTCTCCTGCGGGAACAGGAACAGCAGGAAGAAATCACACTTCAGGAGCAACTCCGGCAGGAAATCAAGCGCCATGATCAGACATCTGCCGACAATGGAGCGGATGACAGCGCCGCTGACAAACCAGAAAAGATTTATGAATAGCCGCCGTAAGTCACAGACTTGCGGCAGATGAGGAATGCTGTGAGAAAATTTTGGCAATACGTTTTAGTTTTTGTGCTGACTGTAATACTGGGGTTTTCCGGCGGATGCGGAGGAGACGAACAACATCAGCCTTCCATTGAGGACTTGATTTCCGCCAACGGCGAAAGAAATAAAATTAATGACGATCCCAAAATATATATTTTGGATATCAGCGAAATATCTAACTGGAATTATATGGCTTTGGGGAGCGACGGTTCGAGTATTTTTTTCAATGTAAATGAAAATACCGATATACCTACCCGTGTATTTTTGAAACCTGACAAAAACTCTGATACCGGCTTTACCTTTTTCTTTAAGGAAAACGGTCTGCCGGATAAAATGATATATGATGGTCATATATTGGAGTTTGGCAACTTCAGGGGAACCAAATTAGATATTATATTGACTTATCCCGACAAGAAAGTTGAACGTTTTCATAGTATAGAAACCGATGTAAACTGGGACGATTACTCTGGTATATCCATACAGCCGGCTTCTATCCAGTCAATCCATCCGGTTTCCATTCAGCTGGTTTCAATTATTCCAAATAAATTAAAAAAAACTCTAAAATATATCAGTTATGGAGTAGGGATTGTGACATGTGCTGCGGTATTGATTCCGCCGCTTACTCTGGCAGCTGCGGTAGCATGTGGGAGTGTTGTTCTTAGTGAGGTGGCAAAGCATGTAGCTTGTGATAAATTAACGCCGGACGGTTTTTTATCAGAAACTTGTGAGGGGATGATAGATATAATTGGATGCGCTGGGAAAAAATATGACCCTAATACTTGGGTTAGTTGTGTTAACGCTCTCGTCAATACGGTTGATCTGCTATCATATATAGGGCAGGATATTATTCCCAAGACAAATGCGGGAGAGATCAAGCTCATTGCCGTATCCGATAGATGGATGAACTGGTCCGACGCCAAAGCATGGTGTCAGCAGCAAGGAGGAAGACTGCCCCTCATTGACGGCAAAGACGGCATTGATGGGGGCCAACTTGGTTATTTCACGGTCAGAGGCAACGGTCTCCCGGTAGAAGGATTCGGCAATATTGGCGGTCCCTGGCCGTCCCAACTGCCATGTCAATTCGGAGAGTTCTACTGGACGGGCACGGAGAACACGTGGGCTAACTCGCCTTACTACGCATTTTACTTGTCTTGCGACCACAACGGCAAGAGTGTTGGTGCTCACTTCTCAATGAAGTCCGGCAACAGGTATGCGGCTTGTGTTCAGTAGGATATCTTTGCTTGCTTATGATCCTGCTTGCCGCAAATCTGTGGTTTGTGGGTGGATTGTCTTCGCGGAGCGTAAGCAGAGCATGAAACAGACTTGCAAGGAAATGGGCTTAACAATGACTACTGCTTTTACGATCTTCGCAACGAAAGTCAGCAAAGAAAAAAGGATATCATTTGAAGTGGCGGCAGATCCATTCTACTCAGACGCTAATATGGGACGCTTGCAGAAAGCGATTGCAGGTGTAAAATCCGGAAAAGCAAAGCTGACGGAACATGAGCTTATTGAAGCAGAAGATGATTAAGCTATGGCATTGAAGCAAACTTGAAATTTGGCAATGCGGCTCCCATTATCGCGACAAATAAAATCTAATCTTAACCTTTTCGCCTGCATAGCGATTCCGCATCGCGGCGAGTTTCGGGTAACGCCTCATTCGTTCCCTTTTTTGCGCCTGTCAAACCTGAAAAACCTCCTTTACAATTTCACAAAAACTTTTATAATGAGTAAATAGCAAAACATACTGAGTAAAATGTAAAACTGACTTGGCACTTTGCAGGGAGGGTCTTTATGTTCAAAAGAAAATTAGTATCACAGCTTATCGAAAGGCTTTCCGAACAGCGCCGCTTTATTCAAATCGTGGCCGGTCCAAGGCAAACAGGCAAGACGACCGCGGTAACGCAAGCTCTTGAAGAATTAAATATGACAACGCATTTTGTCAGCGCGGACGATCCGAGCCTTAATTCAACCGAATGGCTGCGAAACGAGTGGGAGCAAGCCCGTACACTCACCATAACCAAATCTGGCGGCACCATCCTGGTTATTGACGAAATACAAAAGATCAAGGGCTGGTCGCCTATCGTCAAACTGCTTTGGGACGAGGATAATAGATTACGTGCGCCGTTGAAAGTGGTTCTTACCGGCTCATCCTCGCTCCTTTTACAAAAAGGACTTGCGGAATCCTTAATGGGAAGATTTGAGATGCTCTATTGCCCGCATTGGAGTTATTCAGAGTGCAAAGAGGCATTCGGATACAGCCTTGATGACTTTTTGTTTTTCGGCGGTTACCCAGGCGCTTCCGCGCTCATCAGGGATGAAAACCGCTGGGCACGGTATATGGGAATGTCTATCGTAGAGCCGACTATTTCTCAGGACATACTCATGATGGAAGAAGTACGGAAACCAGCACTGCTCCGCTCGCTGTTTATGCTTGGTTCCGGGTACAGCGCACAGGAATTGTCATTTACCAAAATGCTCGGGCAACTCCAAGATGTTGGAAACACGATGACTTTGGCGCATTATCTTGATCTGCTCAACAAAGCGAATATGCTTACGGGTCTGCAAAATTATTCCGGCAGCCAAATCCGTACTCGTAAAAGCTCTCCGCGATTCATGGTGTACGATACTTCTCTTATGACATACGCAGACGGCGCGAATAGACGGCGGTTACTTGATAGTCCGACAGACAGGGGCAGGCTTGTCGAGAGTGCGGTGGGCGCGTATCTCCTTGCCAGAGGCAAAGAGGAAGGCTTTGAGGTTTACTGGTGGCGTGAGCGCAGCAATGAAGTGGATTTTGTCATCAAAAAAGGCAGCCAGCTGACAGCTATTGAGGTAAAGAGCGGCAGGGTAAAGAATGCGGGGGGAAGCCTTGTTTTTAAACAGCATTACCCCAAAGCACTTTCTCTCATCATCGGCAGCGCGAATTACACTTTAGAGGATTTTCTTTTGGGCAACAAGGCGATATTTCTGTAAACAGCTTATCTGAGCAAAATCATACAGGAGAAAAAATCACAGGGTTGCGGCAGGGCTGCGCATCCTATACTGTATCGGCGAAGAAGGACTTAGTTCTTCTCTCCGCGAGCTTATCCCCACCGCATCGGCTTTATCTTTTCTGACGGTGCAGATGCTTTTTCTTCCCTGTGTGGCAACAATCAGCACCATGAAAACGGAAATGGAAAATACAAAATGGTTTTTATCATCCCTCATGGGAACTATTGTACTTTCCTACCTGGGAGGAATCGTTGTTTACAACCTCGCCCTTTGGTGGAAGCTGTAAGATCAGTTGTACGCCCAGCATAAACCTTTTTTATTTTGACCAAATCTTTTTAAACCATTTGGCAACTTTTTCTAGCGGACCCGCTGTTGCTATTTGGATTTGGTATTTGATGGCAAGTAGCTTGTATTTATTTTTCTTGTCGATCTCTTCGGTGTGGTCTGCAAGCTCTTCATATATTCTCACAACATCTCTGAGATAGTCATCCTTCTTCGCCTCTCCGTAGTGCAGAACTTTTCTGATATCTTTACCAGCATCATCGTCGTGTCCCATTTCAAATAAAGTGATGGCCCTGCCGAAGTAATAATCTGTTAGTTTTTCATTTCCTCCTAGCGAATTTTTCTTTTCCAGCACAATAGCTTTAGTAATATCTCTAAGCGCGTGCTTCCACGACACCAACTCGCGAAAAGCTAATCCACGCAGAAAGTAATATTCCGCTGATGAGTACTCCTGAATTGCTTTTTCCGCATAGGTCAACGATTCAACAAATTTCCCATCTCGCCGGTAAGCTCTTGACAATCGTCCATATATATACGCACGATTGGCAC
>JAITWQ010000218.1 GCA_031285215.1 Syntrophobacterales bacterium
CAAAAATAGCCTCCACCATGGCCTCGTCCTCACCGGTGCGGATCAGATCGGGCGTCGCCCGGTCTCCCAAAACAAGGCCGAGAGCGCCCATGATAATTGATTTACCCGCCCCCGTTTCTCCGGTAACAACGGTCAATCCTTCGGAAAAATAAATTTGCAGCTCATCAATGATGGCAAAATTATGTATTCTAAGACTGGTCAGCATGGTTCAGCAGGTGTTGTTCTCTCCGTCAGGCGTCCCCAGCCAAGTTTTGTCCGTAAAATTTCCCAATATCCGCGCAGGGGGGAAGAAATCATCCGGGTAACATGGGGAGATTGTTTAACCGTGATCATATCACCAAGGGAAAGATCACAGGAAATCATTCCGTCAAGGGCCACGACCGCCCCGGGGGCCTGGGCTGCCACCTTCATGGTGACCACAACGTGGGCGGGGGCAATCAGGGGACGGTTCGTCAGGGTATGGGGGCACAGGGGGGTGATGACCAAAGATGACATTTGGGGATAAACAACAGGCCCGCCTGCGGAAAGGGAATAGGCCGTAGAACCCGTCGGCGTGGCCACGATAATCCCATCGCCTTCAAGGGTCGCCAGATATTGGTCATCAATGAAGGTATCTACACCGACCATGCGCTGGAAACGGCCGCGGCTGATCACAACATCGTTGAGGACCGTGTGCTTCTCCTCCCGGCCGGAAATGAGAATGGATACGTCCAGCATCATTCTCTCCTCTATTTGCAGATTCCCCGCCAGAATCGCCGCCAAAACATTATACATTTCCCGGAGATTGATCACGGCCAGATAACCCAGGCGGCCAATATTGATGCCGGCAATGGGAACGTCAATGCCGCAGAGAGAATGGGCAAGGCGCAGAATGGTGCCGTCTCCGCCAAAAACCACGATCAGATCAACATTCGCCGCCAATTCTTTGATTTCCAAACCGCCGGCAGCACCAATCTCACGGGCAATTTCCTCCTCCAAAAGGACCTGGATTCCCCTTGCCTGCAGCCAATCACGCAGGGAACGCGTGTAGCGGGCGGAGCTGCTTTTCTGGACATTGGCGGTCATACCGATTTTTTTAATCTTCATCATCATTCCGGGAAGGCAAATTTTACATTTTTTACCACAATAATGGGGGGGTGTCTATGGCGGATGAAGAAAACCGGCTGAAAACCGACTGCGGGAAAATCATCGCCGCTGCCTCTGGTTTTCTTTTGCTTTTTTTATTTTCGGCCCGAAAGGCCGGAGTATGACAGCCCAAGGACGTTATACCATGCCCTTTCAGGGCAAATTACAGGCACGCCAATCTTTTGCTTTTGCCCTTTAGCGATGCCAACCGCCTCATAAGCCAAGCCACATGATCAAGTGGCCGGCACAGTTTACATAAAGCCAGCACCACACGGCAAAGTGGGTAAATCTTCCGGCAAGCATGTACATTGACGCAAGTAAGGGGTTTACGCGGTAAAATCCCAAGGCTATCGCAAAACCATCCCCGACCAGGGGCAGCCAGGCAAAAAAACCGAGGAGCGCCCCCCAACGGTCAATCCTCATCTTCTGTTTTTCGAGGGTTTCCCTTTTGACCTTAAACCATTTTTCCAGCCACTCCCAGCGTCCCAACCATCCGATAAAATAGGAGACCATACCGCCGCTCCAGTTGCCAGCTGTGGCAACGATAAGGCACAGATACACATTGCCTCCAAGTACCAAAACACCCAATAAAATGGCGGCGGCACTGAACGGCACGATTGTAGAAGCTAAGAAGGAACCGATAAAAAGTCCCAAATAGCCGAGATTAACAAGAGAATCCATCTGCGGGAACTTTAAGAAGTTTTAAATTATTGTTTCTCCATTAATCCGTTTAAATAAAATATTGCGTTAAAATCGCGTTAAAGCTGCGGCGCATGAAACTCTAAACAAGGCGGCGGGTTGTCCGGAACTGCCCGCCGCGCTATTTTGACCGATTTCATTTATACGGACTTTTCTCTTACTAAAACTCTTTTGACGCCGCGTTTATAGATGATGAGCGGTAAATAATTTTTTTGATTGGCATCTTGTCTTTAAGAAGCTCATAGAAAAGCTCGCAAAGATTCTCACACGTAGAAACTTTTTTGGTCACAACTATTCTGTACTCCGGGTATGACCAGGCAAGGGGGTGATCTATCTTTTTCAGAGGAACGCAATTCTCCGGGTCGTTGTTAATGCCTTCCTTTTTATACACTGCAAGAACCGCGTCAAGAAGCGGATCGCCTTCCTGAAACAATGTTGCGTGGTGGAAATGGTCGCAAACTTCCCATGCTTTTTTGAATCCGTCTTTACACGCGTGTGCATATCCCGTTATCGGGTCCACCGTGTCTTCAAGTTCAATCGTTAAAAGACCTGAGTGCCCGTGAAGGTGTTTTGCTTCTCGCGGCCAGTTCATAAACCTGTGTGCGTACTGAAAATCAAGTGTTACGATTGATCTGTACTTGTCGTTTGACATGGCAATTTCCTCCTGTTCGTTTGGGATTTTGGTGTGACTGCAAAAAAGTGAGTTGATACTTCCTATATTTTACCACTTACGTCCGCTGAAATCAATGTGAAGTTATTGACAATCGTGTTTCCGCCACCGGTGCTTAAACACAAAATCACAGCCTTTGCTTGAAAGATATATGAGCATTGCAAATTAACCTCTTTCCCGAAATTAACTCCTGCCGCCAATTTGCCTCGCCGATTAAAAAAATCATTGACAAATCGCCGCAGGTACAGCTTCCCATAAGATATTGACGGGTAAAAAGCAAGAGATTTTCAGTTGTTATGACAGTTGCAATGTACTTTAAAATGTTATATTACACCGCTCAAAAATACGCCGGTAATCAAAACCAATAAGAAATAACGAGGCGGGAAAACTACAAAAACTCAACGGTTACGGGAAATAAAGACTGAAAGCGCGGCAATGACGGATAAAAAAACAGAAGAGGAAATCAAATACTTTCAAGGGACGCGGAAACTTTTTCATGTTTTCGCCTCTTCTTTTGTCCCCCTTGTTTACTGGTTTTCCCCATATTTCACGCAGCAGCAGACCAAAACCGGCCTCCTTATTCTTTTATCCTGCTGCTTTATTATCCTTTTCATTATGGACATAATCAGATTTATTTCTCCTCCCATAAACCTTTTCCTCATGAAGCGTTTTTCCCTGCTTATTCGTCAAACGGAGACGCGCCGCTTTACCGGAGCCACCTTCATGTGCCTGTCCTTTCTGCTGACTATCTTTTTCTTTTCCCGTGAAATCGCCGTTACGGCAATGCTTTTCATTTCTCTGGGAGACACCGCCGCAGAAATAGCAGGAAAACACTGGGGACGAAGAAAATTCCATGGCCGCTCTCTGGAGGGAATGGCGGGATTCTTTCTCCTCTCCCTGCCTGCGGCCTGGTTAATTCTTGAAGATTGGCGCGTCGCCGTTTTGGGAGCGGCCATGGGCGCGCTCATTGAGTTTTTTTCCTTCCGCGTTGATGATAATTTGTCCGTCCCCTTTTTATCCGCCCTGTCCATCTGGTTTATCCTTCATTTTTTCTGAAATCAGGCCGGTATGAATAATCAGGAAAGAACTATCAAAAACGTTGCGGCGGCCATCCTCATCCACGAGGGTAAAATTTTGATTGCCCAAAGGCCGGAGG
>JAITWQ010000225.1 GCA_031285215.1 Syntrophobacterales bacterium
TTGGGAGGTCATTGACGGCAAGTATGCTTCTCAGTTATAGTATTAGCTGAGGGACATTATTTTGTATTATTTGTGATAACTTTAGGAGGGGCTTCCCATAACGGAATGCCCCTCTTAATACTTCTAATGTAAAATTATAAACCGTATGGGAGGGCACAAAAATACATGGCGAAATATGACGATGCCTCCTGGCATTACGACGGAGATTATCCGGAAGATTTACCAGCTGAAAACGCGTCCACGCACATAGGAATGTTCCTTGCCTGGTGCATAAATAATGATTTGATTTCTGAAGAATTACAAGAAGATTCCGAGGAAGAAATAGATGATGTGAAATCTCGCAAAATGACGGGTGGAGAATTTCTTAGACAAGTATGTGATGAAAAATTTTCTGATTATGACTTGAATGAAACGGGAAACGAATTTGCGGAAGACTATTATGAAGATGAGACCGCATTTTCAGAAAACTACAAAGGTTACTTCGATGATTATGCGGAAATCTTTAATACAACCGGCCATGATTTTTATAAGCTTCCAGACAGTTGGGAAAACTATGACCTCATAACTCCAAGAATTAATCAAAGATTTCGTGAATGGAAGGAATTTAGACTAAAGAAATGAATGCCCGCATATGACGAAGCGGGCATTGCCGGAACCGCCATAGATCATCACCCTCAAAAATTATCCGCGTCTTGCAGACGAGAGGTTTTTATCCCGTTAGTTGTACTCTACCCTGAAGATCTGAATCGCTTCTTCTTTTCCTTTAACATTTTTTGGAGGAAGTTCCTTAAACCCCTTTAAGCCGGGAATATCTGCCACAGGAAAATTCGCAAGCTCATCGTAAACGGCCTTCGTAATCAAAATTTCATTGGGACCTGCAATTGATTCGACACGCTGGGCAACATTGACGGCATCGCCGATAACCGTATAATTGAGATGATCGGCAGAGCCAATATAGCCCGCCACCACATCCCCCGTATTAATGCCAATACCAATTTTAAGCGGCGGCCATCCCTGGACATGATTTAGCTCATTCACCACATTGATGGTCTTAACAATTTCAATCGCCGTCTGAACGGCTCGCACCGTATCATCGGGACGGGGAATAGGAGCGCCAAAGACAGCCATTAACCCATCGCCCAATAATTTATCAAGAGTGCCTTCATGTTTAAAAATAATAGGGGTTATCCGCGAAAAACATTCGTTGAGAATATCAACAACCTTCTCCTCATCCAGTTTCTCCGAAATAGAGGTGAAATTTCTGAGATCGGCAAAAATCATTGTTGCATGTTTTCGATCACCTCCCGGTCTTAATATGCCATCCTGAGTTAAAATTTCTTCGGTTACATTTTTGGAAAAGAAACGGCATAGCAAAAAACGCTTATTCTCTTCCTGGAGCATTTGCAGATATACCCTTGACAGAATAATGGATGTCACCATCTGATCCGCCACAAGACTAAAAAAACTTATCTCATTACGGTCAAATACTTTGTGAGGCGGGTGAACAATAAAAAGGACTCCGATAGTTTGGTAATTATGCAATAAAGGAACCCCGAGGAGTGCGGCATCCGTCTTTCCTGCACTCGCTTCCATTTGCGGCGAATCGGATACATCATTGACACAAATGGTGTTCTTTTGATCCATAATCTGCTCTGCCGTTTTGAACATAAGAGAGCGATGAACAGGATTCTTCCCCCATCCATTTTCAGGAAATGACGCCACTTCCTCCAAAACCTGCAAAGTATCATTTAATAAAATCAGGGAAATATGTTTCACGGGAAAATATTTCCCAATAATTTTAAGCTGTTCGGACAAGAGAGTATTCTTATCAATATCTGTCAAACGCAGTTTGTCCGTAAGTTCTTTTATGATAGAAAGCTCTTTCAATTTTGTTTCATAGCGATCCCTTATTTGCAGATATTTCCGCGCCAGCAAATCTTTTTCCACGGGCATATGGGAAGCATGGCGTACACTGGGCAAATCTTTTAAATCTTTAGGTTCCATAGGACATCCTTAAGAAGTTAAAGTAATGTATGATTGATTCTCTTCCATAATAGTCCAAACAGTCTCGGTGAGGGATTCGAGCTTTTCTCCTCCCAAATCGTTGAAAGGCGGGGGAAGACAGAGAAGATGCCCATGGGTTAATTCACATTGGCCAAATTTATTATACGCCACTTCTTTGGTATATTCCTCCATGGCCCGGTGATAGAGATAATCAGCCAAACCGGTCATCGCCGCTAATTCCGCATGATAGGAAGACATAAATGGTTCATGGTGGTAGGCAATGGCATGGACAAGGCTGTCCGGCAGATTCCAGCGAATGGCAAGATGTTTACCCACCTCCGCGTGATTGATTCCGAAGTCGGTCTCCTCAAACTCAAAAAGAGAATGACCGGCAACTGTTTTATGATAAAATTTGAGATCATGTTCAATGAAAAATATTTTCCCTACATCATGAAGAAGGCCCGCAGAAAAAACACCTTCGTTTTTTTGATCCGGAATCATTTTATATAAATATTTCAAAATCATTGCCGTGCAGAAAGAATGATGCCAAATAACCTGGGGATTACCCCATTCCCGCAGCCGGTGGGAATCAAAAACCTTGGCCACCGCCAAGCCAAAAGCAATATCCACAATCTCTTCAGCTCCCAAGAGAGAGGCAGCATATTTTATGGAGCTGATTTTCTGATGACTGCCATAAAAGGCGGAATTTACCGTTTTGAGCAGCTTTGACGTCAACGCAGGGTCACGCGTGATAAGATCGGCAAGCTCCTGGTTAGAATAATTGGGATCAGAAGCAATTTTAAATATCTGGCTTGCGACGATAGGCAGTATGGGAAGATCGTTTGTCTGTTTAAGAATAGACAGAACCTCTTCCGTCTTTTTATCACGCTGAATGATACTGGACATTAAGTCCATCTGATTAATGATGGCACTGAAATGCCGTTCCGCTGCCTGTGTTTCCACACTGCTCCCCGAATGTTCCTGATCTGCCATAAATTTCTCCAAAGCAGAAATGAGGGGAGAATCAAATGGCAGCCGCGCAATAAAATCTCTCTGCTTATTTGAAGGCATTTGACTAAGCCCCAACCAGAGAATTTGCGGTTCCATGCTGATCAGCCGGGAAAAAACAGGGCCTTGCCCTTTAAGAAAACAAAGCTGAATGGGAGACCATTGATCATCTTCATTCATCTCTATCGTCTGCTTTTTCTCCACTTCGAGACCAGGGCCAGGCGAAGAGATATCCGAAGACAGGTGATAATCCGCATCTTTGGAAATAATCATTTGCTGGAGCAGCTTTTCTATTGATTGAGCTTCACCGGGGAAAATGGAATGTCCAAACTTAACCAGAACATCCTCCCCCAAATGCTGTTTTAAACCTCGCAGCGTTTTATTCTGCAACGCAGACAAACCCAATTTATCCGACGCAAACCCCAGAACAAGAAAATGATTTTCATCAACAGCAATAACGGTATCCGTCTCGCGGTACAGATTATTTAAGAATTCTTCAAGAAGAGAAAAGACAGACGGATATAAAGTACGCGAGCCGGGAGACTGAATTTCCGTCAGCAAAAGGGTCATGTTACTTCTGGTACGTAAAATCTTACTTAATTCTTTTTTAATAATTCTATCATCGCTCTTTGACAAAAAGTAAGGAAAGTCGGGATAGGAAATAACAGGATCCAGCAAAATCAGGGCGCCTAACTTTGTTAAAAGATTCTGCCCATGCTCGGCATCACTTAGCGATTCATATTCTTTAATGATTCGAGGCGGACTAACGAGGAGATGCTGAATTTTCCCAATGGCCACTCCCATTTTTTTCAAAACAGGAACTACTTTTACAACATTTGTCCCAATAGCAAAACCTTCCAGGATTAAACGATAATGATTATTTTTCATTTTGAGCTCTTTCCTCAGATTTCAACATTATTCGCCGACCTTGATAGGATCATGTTATGAAAAAGGAAAGCCCGTGTCAAGAAAGATGAGAATTATAATAGTAGTGACAGTGAAAACAACACTTTTAAGCAGAAGAGCATCCGCTGTTTTTATTTTTTCTTCCCCCTTTTTATGGGGGGAAGAAAAATACTATTGGACAACAAGTTAAAAACGATCAATCAGCAGCAGCAGGACGCCTCACTCACACCTGCCTTATCGGGAGAGTTCGCCGCAATACCCTTAAGAAGATTCACGCGGATATCCAGCGTATGCTGTAAGCGGGCAATCTGATCCTTGCTTAAATGACGGAACTTACCAACAAGGG
>JAITWQ010000238.1 GCA_031285215.1 Syntrophobacterales bacterium
AGAAAACCTTGTACGTACTCCCATTCATCAATGCTTCTCGGTAACTTGCGGCAGCTTTTGGAATATCGCTGAAATGGAAAACCAAGACACAAGGCATGATGCGGGCGTTCATAATTGTAAAAGGAACGATATTCATCAAATTCCCTTTGTGTATGCTCAAAATCTGCTATCTCTTGATATTTGAGCAGTTCCCTCAATAAAGAACCATTGAACCGCTTCTTCCGTCTCCCCAGACGTTTTGTTCGGGGTACGAAAGGGTGTCCGGCTACGATCGCCCATGGATTCACCGCGCTGATAACGTCCTATCCACTTGTCTCCTGTCGGACGGCCCGGCACAACGTGCTTTTGCTCTTCTCCTTTGATAATACGCGAAGAATAAACTCTTCTCTCTGTTCTTCCATGGTTTGGCCTTTCCACGGCATTGTAATCGCTCCTTTGCTTTTCAATGCCGTCATCTTATCGGAAAAATGTAAACCATCTCCCAGATACTTTCGTAAACTATCTTGCCACGCTTAACATTCCAGTCGCCCGCAGACGCAAAAGTCATTACCCCTCGTTAGGAAACGAGAGGCAGTGCTGTAGCGTCACCGCCGGGACGGCACTTTATTAACCGCAGGTTTTAACCTGCGGACGAAATCATACATGCCAAGTCCCGCATGGGACGACACTTCCCTGGTGCCGGCGAGTATGGTTTTGCAGGGGTGTTCGCAAAAACGGACGCCCTTTACCATTATTTATGCTTGACCTGCCGGGCATTCCTTCTATATAGTTCTCTCCTCCGTCGTAATATGGCGATTCCTCTTCCCAGGGTGAAAAGATGAACAGTGTAAATGCCATTCTCCTCCTTTCCTGCCCCGATCAAAAGGGGCTTGTGGCGACCGTTTCCAATTTTGTGTTTCAGCATAACGGAAATATCATTCATGCCGACCAGCATACATCGCAAACAACGGGGCTGTTCTTTATGCGCTTGGAATGGAATCTTGATCATTTCGATATTCCCCGGGAAGAAATTGGAGAGGTCATTAAACCGCTGGCGGAACAATTCGGCATGACATGGCATCTCCAGTTCAGCGACTATGTTCCCCGCATTGCCCTTTTTGTGTCCCGCCATGTCCACTGTTTTCACGATCTGATTCTGCGGAAGCGGATGGGGGAATTTAAGGCGGACATTCCCCTTGTGATCAGCAATCATCCGGAATTAATCCCCCTGATTGAGCATTTGGGAGTCCATTCGGAATATATTCCCATTACGCCGGAAACAAAATTGGCGCAGGAAGATAAGGAGTTGGCTTTACTGAAAGAATACCGCATTGATTTTGTTGTTTTAGCCCGTTACATGCAAATCCTGAGCGGAAAATTTGTTTCCGCCTATCCCCATCGTATTATCAATATCCACCATTCTTTTTTGCCCGCTTTTGCCGGCAGCAAGCCCTATCAGCAAGCCTATGACCGGGGAGTTAAAATTATCGGGGCGACCAGCCACTATGTGACGGAAATATTGGATGACGGTCCCATCATCGCCCAGGATGTGACGAAGATTAGTCACCGCGATTCCGTTGAAGATATTATGCTGAAAGGGAAAGATTTGGAACGCATTGTTTTAGCCCGGGCCGTTCGTTTGCACGCGGAAAACCGTATTCTGGTACATGGAAGCAAAACGGTAATTTTTGAATAATGTCTGATAAATTCGTGCATTTATGTCAACCGGACGGGCAAAAGTCTTGCGGCGCGTGCTGCGGCTTGTATAACTATCAAAACAGTACGAGGGACGCCCTTGACGCTCGGCTCCAAACAAGGACTATGTTATTTAAAGACATTGTTAAGAAAAAAGACGATCTTTCCTGTTATGCCGGTCAGGTGAAAGGCAGGGAGGATTTTGCGAAGCGATACGACGTGATCTATTGCTGCGAATACCTGGGTTATTTGGATGCGTCTTGTGCAAAGGTGGGGTGTCTCCTTCATCCTCTCCAGAATGACGGCGAGGATATGCGCCATGTTTCGTTTTATGGTCAGGAACTCTGCGCCGGGCATTTTTGTCCCAGCTATCATTACCTTTCGCAGGAAGAAAGCCTCGCCCTTATCCGCATTTTGGATGATTGGTATCTTTATGGCTTATGTGTGACGGATATTGATTTGGTGAAGACGTGGTTTCGCCTGATTGCGGAGGCTGTTCATGAAATGCCTTCCCCGGAGAAATTTTCTCAGGGAATTTTAAGGGAAATCTCCCGGGATTTTTTCCGCCTGAAAATAAGCTGGCCCTATCGCTCTCATGACACGAACCGTCTGGGGAAGTATTATTTCGACGGCGCCCAGTATATGATCAAGGCCATTGATTATGCGGCTTTGGGGCGGGAAACGTCGCGGTTCAATGCTTTATTTCTGAGCCTGACCTCGGAATTTCGTGACCGCGCCGAAATAGAAGAGGCGGAAATTTTAATTCAGGGATATATTGACGCCTTTGCCGGTCATTATGAAGGCACTGCGGGTTACCTGTAGATGAAACCGGCCGGGAAAAACAAGCGTGCCATAGTTTCGCTGGCGCTTTTATTCAATTTTATTATGATGCCGGTCAGCGGGGTCATCGTCCATGTTGCACATGGGAAAGCAATTAGCCACACGTGGCTGCACCTGCATGTACTTTTTGCCGTTGCATTTACATTTGCGGGTATTTACCATGTGATTTTTAACTGGCGGACGTTGAAGTTTTATTTAACAGGCAAAAACAAAAATTAAAAATGCCGGAGGGCGGTAAATGAAACACGCCATAGACCACATGGGGAAAAAAATCCTTTTCTCCCGTGATGTTATTGACCGGCAGGTGAAGGCTTTGGCCTTGCGTATTTCGGAAGACTATCGGGAGCAGGACCTGATTGTTATCGGCGTTTTGAAAGGGGCATTCGTTTTTATGGCAGATCTAATCCGTTCCATGACGATACCATGCCAGATTGATTTTGTCCGCCTTACCAGCTATGGCTCCGCCTCAACCAGCCGGGGGGAAGTTACCCTGACGAAGGATATTGAAATACCTGTTGAAGGGCGGGATGTTTTGGTTGTAGAAGATATTATTGATACGGGCATTACCCTTGCTTACTTTGTTGAAAGCCTTAAAAGGCGGAATCCGCGAAGTATCAAAGTATGTGTCTTCCTTGACAAGCGCAGCAGGAGAAAAACAGCATTTGAAGCAGATTACGTGGGCTTTACCATAGATGATGGATTTGTTGTGGGCTATGGGTTGGACTTTGACGAGCAGGCCCGATTTCTGCCCGATGTGTACCTTATCGAAACATAAAATATTGGGGGAGTGCGAGGGATATGATTATCCAATGTCAAAAGTGTTCCACGAAATTTCGGTTTGACGACAAACTCATGGATAAAGAGGGAGTGTGGGTGCGCTGCGGTCATTGCAAGCATGAGTTTTTCCAGAAAAATCCTTTTTTAAAGGACGGAAATATGCCGAAACAACCCCATGATTCCCCCAAAACTTCAAAGAAGTCTGCGGAACACGAATTGAATAAATCAGCTTCCCCGGATACATCCGATGAATTTGATGAAGAGATTTCCCCGGAAGATGCGGCACGCGCCAAAAAAACTGCCCGCAGTGGATCGGGCAAGTTGAGGATATTTTTGAAGATTTTTTTGCTTTTTATCTTAACCTGCCTTTTTGCGGCGGCATGTCTTTGGTCTTATATGCAGGTCAGCGGCATGAAAGTCCGGGACTTTGCCTCGGTTGTTCCTTACTTGGATAAAATCATTGCCGCAGAGGATACATCTGTTCTGAAACTGACCCAGATCAAAGTTGCCCATTTGAAGCAGCGGTATGTTAAAAATTGGATTTTAGGGGATGTTTTGGTAGTGGAAGGCACGGCCTGGAATAGTGCGTCCTTTCCCGTGGCGCGTATCAGGATTGTTGCCACGCTCCACGACGCCAATGATATGGAATTGGCCAGAAAAGAGGCCTTTGCGGGAAATATACTGACCCCTGTAGAATTAGCGACCCTGCCGGAAGAAGCCATGGCAAGGGAGCTTTCCCTGAGCCAGGGGCGGGATGTCACAAATGACCGTATCGAATCCCATGGAAATATTCCCTTCATGATCGTGTTTACGAAAAGCTATCCCGGAGCGGTAAAAACCAAGGTTTATGTTGCCGGTGCGGAAAAATTACTGACCAATTAAATATGGTGGAAATTGTACTATCATTAATAAAATACAGAAGTTAAGCTCTTTCTCTTTCCTTTTTAATAATGTTGCCATAGTGCTTTTGGTGCAAAACCGTTACGTCTTTATTATGTGGCGCGGAAACAAAAAATGCCTGAGAGCGGAAAAAAGTATCGTGCAAAAACGTCTTTTTCTGCGGAGCGATTTTTTTTGTTTGGCTTCTTAATCCTTTACAGATCGTAGATAAAGCAGATTGAGAACCGTAAACAGACAGGACGAAGGCTTGGTGCAAATTCGTTCCCCGTGGAACGGAAGTAGCAATTTTTCTTGTTTTTGGTGCAGGTGAGATAAAAGTACGGTTTTTTAACTACGTGTTTTTATTTGCAGAAAAAATAAACTTGGTGGGAATGTTATGGCATGTATGTTGCTCAATGATGGAAAAGGTTCGTAAAAGGTACCCATCTAAACCAGAAAAAAGGGAGGAATGTTATGGTATCGCAATCGCCATATGATGAACCGTTACTCAGCGGATTTGAACGTGCGTGTGAAAAATACCCTGATCATACGGCAATCATTTTTATTGGCCAGAAAATCACTTACAGGCAATTAAGAGATCAGATTTATCGTTTTGCCACCGCCTTGCATAACCTGGGTGTGAAAAAGAACGATAAGGTTATGCTATACCTCCCCAATTGCCCGCAGTTTCTTATCGGATATTTTGGCGCGCAAAAAATCGGGGCTGTTGCCGTTCCCGTTTCTCCGATCTATACGCCCCATGAGATCACCTACCTTATCAATGACGCCGGAGCGGAAACCGTTCTGTGTCAGGATACGAATTTCCGGTATGTAGAGGAAGTATTCCCCGCCACATGCCTGAAAAGGGCGATCGTGACGAATCTTATTGATCCGCTTCCTTTTTACAAAAAGGCCGTGGGGCATATGCATGATTTAATTCCTTACGGGAAAGTCCACTGGCGAGAAAATGTTTATCGCTTTAATAAGCTGCTCCGCGCCAATCCTCCCAATCCTCCAAAGGTTGATATAGATCCGCGCAAGGATCTTTGTTATCTTCTCTATACGGGAGGTACTACGGGCTTTCCCAAAGGATGCCCCGCAAGCCACAGCGGTATGGTGTCATTTGTCGAGGAACTCCGCGAAATGTGGAAGGACTTTATCCATGATGAAAAGGAAATTTTTGTCATGGTCAACCCCCTTTTCCACCAGTTGGCGCAGGGTATTATCCTTGGCGCCGTTTTGACGAAGGGGAATGCCGCCATCCTTGTTCCTATCCCCCAGGTTGACGCCATTCTTGCCGATATTGAGCGCTTGAAAGCCACTCTCTTCCTTGGCGCTCCGACCCTGTTCCGCATGATTCTGGAGAATGACAGGCTTGCATTTTACGATCTTAGCACCTTGAAATTCTGCTGGAGCGGCGGCGATGTTCTTCCCACGGAAATATACAACAGATGGAAGACCAAATTCAGCGTTGGCATCCGTCAGGTTTACGGTTCCACGGAAGTGGGTTTCGTTTCCGTAAGTCCTCTGGATCGCGATCCCGTTATGGGCAGTCTGGGATTTGTTCTGCCCTCTCGAAAGATACGGGTTGTGGATCCCGATACCCTGGAAGATGTTCCCAGGGGAGAATCGGG
>JAITWQ010000050.1 GCA_031285215.1 Syntrophobacterales bacterium
CGTTTTACCACTGCGGATCCCGGCTACGGAATCTATGCCTACGAAATCAGCCGCAGTAGTAACGAATACTTTCTGGGACTCACGGACGCCCATACGGGCGCTCTCGGTAAAGTCTATTCCGAAGCGTCTGCCGCCGGACTTGCTCAGGCCGCTCTGCTTTCCGACATCTTTCTGCGCACTGGCTTGGAAAGCGCCGTGAGCGCGACCTCTGGGCGGGGGTTCGGCATCTCCGCCATCATGGGTTACTCTGACCAGCGCATTCATACGGGCAGCCATGTTGATCTGGAGGGTGCTTCCGGTCTTGTTACCCTGGCCTACAATAAAAAGGGAACGCCCCTTTCGCTGGGAGTGTTCGGCGAACTGTTTTCCGGCAGGTACGAAACGAGCAACAGGGCCGTCACGCCCCTTGGCCGTTTTAACGTAGAATCTGAAGGAGATTTGGAGAGTTACGGCGGCGGCCTGTTTATCCAGTATCGCCAGCGCCTTGCCGAAGCCCTTGAATCAGGCGCTTTCACCATCTGGATTCCCGGTCTGCATCTGGAGGCCGTGGCGCGTGCCGGCTACAGCCGTATGGATTTTGCAACAAATGCCGCCAATCCTTCCCAAATTGATAAAAATGGCGGCATGTATTATGGCGCGTCTCTGGGGGGCGGCTATGTTTTTGAACCTGCCCCGAAGTTTGCCGTGGATTTGTATGGTCACGGGACGTGGGTTCGTCTGGCGGCAAGAGACGCGGACGATAACCTCGGCCAGCATATCGAATTCCGCAGGGCCGATTCCCTGCGTCTTGTATCTGGTTTCCGTGCCGCTTACGCGCTGAAAGAACGGGTGCGCCCCTATGCCGGCCTGGCTGTGGATTGGGAAACCATGGGACGTCCCGATGTATATATTAACGGCTACCGGGCTGACCGGGCTGATTTTTCCGGCGTTTCCGGCCTTCTTGAACTGGGTGTCGGCATCGAAGAAGGCGACAGCATATTTATTGACATTAAGGCCGCCGGATCAGTGGGAAAACGCAGCGGTATCGGCGGATTGATAGAGTTAAAGTACAAGTTCTGAGGTTGGCGGAAAACGATGGAATCGGCATAGATCCAAATCATGTTTACCAGGCAGAATGGTTCGGCCTGCTTCTTCCCTGACAGGAGTATGGCTGTACCTGTGGCGGTCCTTTGGCTGCCGGCGCTGCCTGAACACGGCGGGCTGGTTTTCCTCCTTCGCAAGCCCGCAGCGAAGAGTGAACTGGCGATGACACAGGGGCATGTCCCTCGCATAGCCCTTTTTATGTCACGCCATGTTCACTCCTTTCATAATCTGATCTCACGAAAAGGAAATTGGTAATTCCCCCGCCGTTCCATGCAAAAGGGGATTTTTCGGCCCGATGCCGTGTACGAAGCATCCACTGTCACTCAGGGCAGGTACGCGGAGCGGCTCTGCGGGTTCTTTCATTTACAAGGGCGCGGATTCGTTCAATGTCTGCTTTTTTTATATAGTCGGGAATATTCCTCCAGGCGGAGTGAAAGCCATAGCCGCCTCGTTTGAGTTCATCCAGTGCCGCTTCCTTTGTCCATCTTTGCTCCACAATGCGATACATAGCCATCATCAAGCCGGTTCTGTCCGCTCCGTGCAGACAGTGCAGCAGGATAGGCGGTTCTTCAGTCCTGAAAAGAGACAAGACGGCTTTTTAACAAGATATTTGCTGCCAGTTTCAGGTATTTTTCGTGGAAAACAGCTGCCGCATCTGGTAAAACAAAAAGAATTGAAGCAGGAGGATGGGCGTTGCGTATTCTCGGTATTGATTTTTGGGATAAAAGAATCGGTGTGGCCATAAGCGATGAGCTGGGATTGACAGCCCAGGGGGAAAGATCTATTTTGCGGAAAAATAATCGCCAGGTTCTTGATGAGATTCGCCAGCTGGTGCAGCGGTATGACGTCGAGGCCATTCTTATCGGTTATCCCCTTCGCCTTGACGGCACAAAGGGAATACAATGTGAAAAGGTGGACCGCTTCAGCGACCTTCTCACCGCATCACTGCAAAAGCCCGTCATTAAATGGGATGAAAGCCTTTCTACGAAAGATGCGGAGGATATTCTCCGTGAAGGGGGCATACATGGGAAGAAACGCCGCCAATTGGTTGATAAGGTGGCGGCAGCGCTGATTTTGCAGCATTATCTTGATCATCTGCCGGGAAAAGATCTTGGGAGACAGGTATCGTCATGAAAACTTCCGCAGCAAAAAAAATAAGTTTTGTCTGTATTTTCCTGGTTGTGATGTTCCTGGCCCCTGCCGCCTGGTTTGTTTATGATATAAACCGCCCCTTTGGCAAAGAAGGCGAGACGGTTCTGGTTGATATTCCCCGCGGACATAGTTTTGTGAAAATTGCGAAATTACTCCGCGCCAAAGGACTGATTCGCAGTGAAATTTTCTTCTATTTCCTGAGCATGTCAAAAGGTGTTGTCCATCAGATCAAGGCCGGAGAGTATGAATTCGCTCAGCCCCTGTCACCGCGGGATATTCTGGATAAACTTGTTAAGGGCGAAATAAAATATTATCGGGTTGTTATTCATGAAGATTTAAACGTCAGGCAGATTGCCGAGCGTCTGAACCAGTTCGGCCTTATCAACGAAAAAAAATTTTTGGAGTTATCTGAAAACAAGGACTTTCTGACATCGCTGGGCATTGACGGAGACAGTGTGGAGGGTTATCTTTTCCCGGATACTTACCTCTTTGACCGTTCCATGGGAAGCAGGCAGATCATAACGCGGATGGTAGGCGAATTTCAGAAACATATTACGCCGGAGCGGGTTAAACGAGCACATGAACTGGGAATGACCACCCACCAGTGGGTGACCATGGCGTCTCTTATTGGTAAGGAAACGGGTTACAGCCGTGAAAAAGGAATGGTTTCCGGCGTTTTCCATAACCGTATTAAAAAAGGGATGCGCCTGCAAAGTGATCCCACCGCCGTTTATCATCTCAAAGATTTTACCGGGCCAATTCTCCGCAGTCACCTGGCCGCCGATTCTCCCTATAACACTTATCGCATCACGGGCCTTCCCCCTGGACCCATCGCCAACCCCGGCCTCGACTCTTTGATGGCCGCCATTTACCCCTCGTCGGGAGACTTTCTGTATTTTGTCTCAAAGAGAGACGGCTCCCATTTTTTCTCCTTCAATTATTCTTCCCACCTCCAGGCAATAAAAAAATACCAAACCAGCGGAAAGAAAGAATAAATTTTTCTTGACAAACCCAAATCCCCCTCTTATAGTCGAGTTTCGGTGGAGTAAAGTGGATTATTGTGGAGGATGTTGGAGATGCCTCGTTTCAGAGGGCAGTATTACCATACTATTGATGATAAGGGACGCGTCATTTTTCCCTCTCGTTATCGTGAAATATTCGCGGAAGAGTACGATAACAAGCTGGTGATTACCAAATGGGGCGGTTACCTTGTTGCTTTTCCCTTCCCGGAGTGGGATGTCATTGAAGAGACAATGGCTCAGCAATCCATCCTGAAAAAAGAGATCCGCAATTTTCAGCGCTTTTTTATGTCCGGCGCCATTGACTGCAGTTTTGACAGTCAGGGGCGCATCCTTATTCCACAGAACCTCAGAGAGTACGCCCATTTGGAAAAGGACATCGTGATTGT
>JAITWQ010000115.1 GCA_031285215.1 Syntrophobacterales bacterium
GGGAAAAGCAACGGCTTTTCAGGAAGAGATTTTCTTGATCTTGTTGTCGCCGTCCAGAAGAACGCAAACCGGCTTCCAGTCGGCCACATCCGCTTCATCAACGGTTACGTAGGTGACGATAATAATGATGTCTCCCTTGGAAACCTTTCGCGCCGCCGCCCCGTTCAGGCAGATAATACCGGAATCAGCCTTTCCCGTGATGGCGTAGGTCGTGAATCTTTCTCCGTTGGTCACGTCATAGATAGCGACTTTTTCGTAGGGAGCGATATTGGACGCTTTTAAAAGCGTTTCGTCAATGGATATACTTCCCTCGTAGTGCAGATCAGCATCGGTAACCGTTGCTCTGTGGAGTTTGGATTTCATCATGAATCTTTGCATGGTCTTTACCTCCGAAACTGTAAAAAGGCCATCACTCCGGACGGGGAACGTCCAGGGCGTCTCCGAACACATAATTGTCAATCAGGCGCGTTGCGCCGACTTTGACGGCCAAGGCAATAAATGTGTTTCTGTCAACGTTTTTTGTTTCCTCTATTGTGTCCGCGTTGCTTATTTGGACGTAGTCAATATTTGTTAAGGGGTGCGACTCGATATATTGTGTAACCTGCCTCACAATGGTATCGCCATCCGTTTCTCCCGACTCGAACAAGTGTTTGGCCAGAGCCAGGGAACGGCTCAGGGCCAGGGCCGATTTCCGCTCCTCGGCGCTAAGATAGGCGTTTCGAGAACTCATGGCCAGTCCATCATCTTCCCGCGTTGTCGCCAGGCCAATCAGTTCTATGTCCATATTCAGATCGCGGAGCATGGTTTTGATTACGGCCAGCTGCTGAAAATCTTTTTTTCCGAAGATCGTCACATGGGGCTGCACAATATGGAAGAGTTTCGCGCATATCGTTGCCACGCCGCGGAAATGACCGGGACGGGACGCGCCGCAAAGGTTACGAGTGACATTTTCCACATCAATATAAGTTTGGTAGCCTTGGGGATACATGGCGGCGTTATCGGGGAAAAAGACAGCGTCCACGCCAACCTGTTCGGCCAGGGAGCAGTCCCGCGTGAAATCGCGGGGATATTGATCCAGATCTTCGGTGGGGGAAAACTGAGTGGGATTGACGTAAATACTTACAACCAGGTAATCGGCCCTTTTACGGCCTTCGCGCATCAGGTTGAGATGACCTTCATGGAAATATCCCATGGTGGGGACAAAGGCAACCGTTTTGCCCTGGTTTCTCAGGGACGCGGCCTTTGCCTGCATGGTTTTTACGGAGTCGAATATGTCCATAGCCTGTTTCTTTCCGCGCATTTTGCCAAAAAAAGCCCCGCGTCGCAAGACGAGAGGCAAAATAAAACGGAAAAATCAGTACCATCCCGTCTCAGTCCGATCACGGATCCAAGCGGCGAAGGGCTTCTATCAAACCCCTCTGTTGTTGTCAAGTTTTTTTGTCGGAAACGAGAAAAACAAGTCGGCGGGGTAACGCTGGCGGGCGTACCACCCGTACCGTTTTGTTCGGGGTGCCGAGAATACGGTATCAGCCGCCCGACAGGAGACAAGTGGATAGGATGTTATCAGTGCGGTGAATCCATGGGCGATTGGAGCAGGGCGCCATTTCGTACAACGCGCTTTTGCTCTTTTCCTTTGATAATACGCGGAGAATAAACTCTTCTCTCTGTTCTTCCATGGTTTGGCCTTTCCACGGCATTGCAATCGCTTCTTTGCTTTTCAATGCTGCCCGCGAAAACCTTCCAAACCACCCACTTGACCCTCGTCAGGAAACGAGGGGCAGCGCGGATTTTCATGTTTTATTTAAAAAATCATGAGAGAACACGGTGTCCTTTCCCGGCAATTGCGACCAGCCCTGGATTCTTTTTTCTTTGCGCATTACGCCGTGAGTCCTTTCCTGGCAGTTGCGGTCAACCCGCTGGCAATGTTGTGAATTTTTAAAGATTAGAAAGAAAGCCTTTGGCGCGGCGGTACCAAAAATGAGGCAGGAGATGGTAGAAAATACGGGACATGACGCCGATGTATTCATGTGATCGTTTATCGAACTGGCACGCCTGCAAAACCAGTTCCTTGATGTTCTTTTGGGAGCCGCCTTCGTTGAAGATTTTGTAGGCACAGCTGAAAATGGGACTGTACATGTTTTTTCTTTCCAGATATTTATAAACGTTTTTGATCGTATTCGGCCCTTCCGGCGTTCCGTCTATTCTCTCCATGACTTTGAGATGCGTTTCGATGGGGTTGCCGTTGAAAAGTTCATAAAAATAGCGGCCGTAACGGTAGTTCTTGCTGGCGTAGGAGGATACGGTGACGTACATATCGCCAACCCCTGCCTGGCTGTAAAATGCCTGGAAACTTCCGCCAAGAATTTTTGAGATAGAGCGTATTTCCACACCAGAGCGGGTAAAAATTGTTCCGGGCAGAGAGTCGCCCATTTCCAGGCAATCGGACAGGCCCTTAATGTTGGCGACAATATTTTTCAGGGAACCGCACGCCTCGACGCCGACAACATCGAAATTGTAATAGGAAGTTAATTCCCGCCTGTTAAAGCAAATGAGTTCATCACGGATCATGGCCGATAAATTTTTCTTTCCGGCTACGGTGACACAAACGGGGTTGCCCAAGGCAATGTCCATATCGAAAAAGGGGCCGCCGATGCAGACGATCTCGTATTTATACTTTAAGTTGTGGAGGTTGTTGTTAATGAGCTGGGACGGGGTAATTAGCTCGTTTCTCGTTTCGTCAACGGACAAGCCTTTTATCGGGGAAATGATACACGTATCGCTTGGTTTTCTCTCAATGATTGGTTTTAAGTAATGGAGAAATTCGGGAAGCCTGTTCATGGTGAGGGCCAGAACCACAAAATCGCTGTCTTCCACCACCCTTTCCAAGTCATTGGTCGCGTAAACCTTGGGTGAAAGCCGCGGCACTTTGTCAATGCTGCCAAGGCGCTTGATGAGATCCTGGGTAAGGTGGCGGGGATTCAATTTTGTCGCGTTGATTTCCCGGCAGACATCAGGGTCGTGATAGTAGAGGGTGACCCGTTTGTTGTCTCTGCCAAACTTGTACGCAAAGGAGGTTCCCAACCGCCCGGGGCCGATAATTCCGATCCTGTTGGTATCAAGATTGCCAATCATCATGATAAGCCGGTATTCCTCTCAACTTGGATGGGACTTTTTATGCCCATTCCTGCGTAAACGCACCCCTGTTTTTGTGCCCAGCCGGGTGCAGAATTATCTGCACTGCTACGGCGTGCAGCACATGCGCTTCCGCAGCGGATTTAATCACCTAACTCGACAACAACATGTCGCTTTTTCCCTTTTCGCAGACGAATTTGGCCCTGATCGTCCAAGTCTTGCAGACTGATCTTTTCGTCAAAAGACGTAATGGGGCGGTTGTTCACATATCCCCCTCCCTGAGAGAGAAGGCGGCGCGCTTCGCTTTTAGTCGCACAAAGGCCGGCGTCAAAGAAAAGATC
>JAITWQ010000150.1 GCA_031285215.1 Syntrophobacterales bacterium
AGGAATCCTTCTCTGATCCGGCCCGCGGTCTGTATCAAACACGATCAGCCGGACAACGATTTTCACCGGCACCGCATAGGTCATCCCTTTTTGCAGACACTCTTTCGCATCATATCGAGGTTCCCCGATCCTGTAATTGACAAATTCCAAAGAACATCTTCCGCTGAAATCCGATATAGGAAAGACACTTTTAAATGCCGCCTGGAGTCCCACATTGGAACGGGCATCCGGGGCTAAATCCTTTTGAAGAAATACCTCATATGATTTCGTCTGCAGATCAAGAAGATTGGGAACATCCAATACCCGTCTTATACGCCCTAAATTTTTTCTAAATTCTGCCATAGCTCCCCATCGGTTCTAATCGTGAATGTTCATCCGCAGCGAGAATACCATTGATGAACGCTTCACACGAAAGACAGCGAGACGATCCCGGCGGCAAACCATCGCGCCGGATCGTCTCGCTATATTTTCACTTCAACATGGCTGTAAGCATCCCGTTTCCAAACCGTAGCACCGGGATTAAAAATCACCACAAATAGACTCTTTTCACCTCACGAGCAACACTGAGCCATATCCGCCACAATTCACAAGGTATCTTAATAATGACCTGACAGCTTTTTCAGGCAACAATTACTTTATTTCTACTACGCCGCCCACTTCTTCTATCTTCTTCTTTATGTCTTCCGCTTCGGCCTTGGCAACGGCTTCTTTGATCGGTTTCGGCACCGCCTCAACCAGGTCTTTGGCTTCTTTTAACCCTAAACCGGTAATTCCTCTCACAACCTTAATAACCTGAATCTTCTCACTTCCAAAGCTTGTGAGAATAGCATCAAATTCCGTTTTTTCCTCCACTGCGGCAGCAGCAGCGGGAGCTCCGGCAACGGCAACGGCCGCGACAGGGGCCGCCGCAGAAACACCAAATTTTTCTTCCAGCTCTTTTACCAGTTCTGAAAGTTCCAGAACCGTCATATTTTCAATAAACGCTACAACATCTGCCTTTGTGATTTGATCCGCCATTTTACTTATCCTTCCTAAATTATTTTAATTGTTGTCTTCTTTTTTTGCCCTGTATCCATCAAGAACCTGTACAAAACCACGCGGCACAGCACTGAGAACAGTAACCAGTGACGTTTGCACTCCCACCATAACAGATAAAAGTTTCGCCAGTAAAACATCCCGGCTGGGTAATTCGGCCAGCGCCTGGATTTGCCCTTCCGTGAGAACTTTACCTTCAAGAGTACCGGCAATGATCTCTAATTTGGCATTTTTTTTGGCAAAATCGACCAATATCTTTGCAGGTTCAACGACATCGCCGCTGTTCAGTGCAATAGCCAAAGGACCATTCAGATAGGATTCCAAAGCCGCAACATCTGTCTCCCTTGAAGCAATCTCAAAAAGAGTGTTTTTGACAACTCTTAATTCCGTATCTGACTTCCGCAGAGTGTTTCTCAGGGTGGTAATCTCTTCGACATTCAATCCGCTGTAATCCGCAAGAACGACAAGCTTCGCATTTTGTATCTTTTCGCGAAGTGCAGCGATAACTTCTTCTTTTGTCTTTCGATCCAAAACAAAACCTCCTTATTTCCTTTGATTTGGTCTCCGATTACCTCATAAGACAGACAAGCATGGCAAACAACCAACAAAACAATACGGAAAAGATAAAATATTCTCCATATCTCGTCTCGGCAGGCCGATCATTCCATTTAAACACATTGTACCTGCTGTCTCAGACTCCATCAAAACGACCAAAAGAACGCAATAAATTACGCCAAAGCGCTTCTTATATCCACAGGATCAACCTTGACACCCGGCCCCATAGTCGTTGAAATGGCAAGACTACGCATATACACGCCTTTACTTGAAGCGGGCTTTAATTTCATAATCATTTCCAGAAGGGCAATAATATTATCTTTTATTTTTTCCGCCCCAAAGGACACCTTACCTACGGGTGTATGCACAATTCCTGCTTTTTCTACCCGAAATTCCACTTTGCCCGCTTTAAGTTCGGCAACAGCAGTGGCAACATCAAAAGTCACCGTGCCTACTTTGGGGTTGGGCATCAGGCCGCGCGGCCCTAAAATTTTTCCAATCTTGCCAACGCTGCCCATCATATCGGGGGTAGCAACAACTTTGTCAAACTCCAGCCACCCGCCTTTTATCTTCTCGACAAGTTCATCGGCGCCGACATGATCAGCTCCCGCATCCAGGGCTTCCTTTTCCTTTTCGCCCTTGGCAAAGACAAGAATGCGGACCGTTTTGCCCAAACCATGGGGAAGGACAACACTACCCCTTACCATTTGGTCGGCATGGGCCGGATTAACGCCTAAACGGACTGCTATATCAATCGTTTCATCAAACTTTGCCCGCGCCGTAGCAATGGAAAGGTCAATTGCCTCTTGGAGAGCATATCGTTTCCCCGGCTCAACCTGTGATTTAACTTCCAAAAATTTTTTTCCTTTTTGCGACATAACAAAACCCTCTATTTCAAGTTATCCCACCACCGCTATACCCATGGAACGTGCTGTACCCATAATAATCTGAATCGCACTGTCCAGATCAACAGCATTCAGATCCTTAAATTTTAACTCCGCAATCTCCCGAATCTGATCCGCCGTTACAGAACCAACTTTATCTTTGTTCGGAACGCCGGAACCTTTTGCAATCTTCGCCATCTGCTTCAGCAATACTGAGGCAGGAGGAGTTTTGGTAATAAACGTAAAAGAGCGATCCGAATATACGGTAATAACAACAGGAATGACCGTCCCTTCCTGATTCTGCGTCATCGCATTATAAGCCTTGCAAAACTCCATAATATTGACGCCATGCTGACCCAAAGCAGGGCCGATAGGCGGAGAGGGCGTAGCCTTACCTGCCTGAATCTGTAGTTTTATATTCGCAATAACTTTCTTTGCCATAACGATCCCCTATATTTAATTATATCTTCACAAAACAGATTTCCCGCACAAACATTATTAACTTTGGACAACCTGTATAAAATCAAGTTCAACAGGCGTTGGCCGCCCAAAGATACTGACAACGACCCTTAGTTTCCCTTTTTCCGGCCGCACTTCATCAATCAGGCCGTCAAAATTTGTAAACGGTCCATCAATAACACGAACATGATCTCCCACCTCAAACTTAAATTTGGGCTTGGGCTTCAAAGTCCCTTCATCAATCCTCGTGATTAAATTACCAACATCTTTATCCGATATGGGAGAAGGTTTATCTTTCGTTCCGATAAAGCCTGTTACTTTGGGCGTATTTTTGACAATATGCCACGTCTCATCATTCAATTCCATCCGGACCAAAATATAACCGGGGAAAAATTTCCGTTTGGACACCTTTCTCTCCCCCGCAACAAGCTCAACAACGTCTTCTTCCGGGATAAGGATATCCGAAAAAAACTCTTCTTGCCCCGCCGTATTAATACGCTCCTGTAAAGAAAACTTTACCTTGTTTTCAAATCCAGAATAGGTGTGCACAACATACCATTTGAATGCCATATACGTGTCAGCCAACCAAAACCTTTATAATTTTGGCTAAACCAAAATCAATAAGTCCAAGATAGAGGGATATGGTAAAAACAACAATGAGGACAACAGCCGTTGACGCCAAAGTTTGTTTGCGCGTCGGCCATGTCACCTTTTTCAATTCCGCCCAGGCATCTTTTAAGAAGTACCGTACTTTCAGCAATACTTCCCGAATCTTTTCCATCAGTTTCTCCTGACTGACCCTGCTAACAAAAATAAACTGGCAGGCCAGGAGGGACTCGAACCCCCAGCATCCGGATTTGGAGTCCGGCGCTCTATCCATTAGAGCTACTGGCCTATGTCATCTGTTTGTCACGTAAAATACGAGCTTATTTTGTCTCCCGATGTGGTGTATGAGTTCGGCAAAACTTACAGTATTTCTTCAGCTCAAGACGGCCCTGCATTGTCCTCTTATTTTTCGTCGTTGAATAATTCCGTTGCTTGCACTCTGTACACGCCAATAAAATAATACTTCTCATAACAGCCTCTCTGTATCACGTGGAGCCCACGACCAGGATTGAACTGGTGACCTCATCCTTACCAAGGATGTGCTCTACCGACTGAGCTACGTGGGCAATCATTACCAGCAAAATCACTGTCTGTTTTTCATAATTACCAAACAACACGCTTTTGACGGGTTTACAATAACCAGCAAAAAGTGCTTCCTCCCGCAAAACCCAGCTTCTATTCTATCACTCTACCCCTGGCGCAACGGAGATCCTCATCTAAAGTCATGGGAGGGCGCAATCAACTAAGCAATAAATGGAGCGGGAAACGGGATTCGAACCCGCGACCCTCAGCTTGGAAGGCTGACGCTCTAGCCCCTGAGCTACTCCCGCCTTAATCACAAATTAAATGGTGGAGGGGGGAGGATTTGAACCTCCGAAGGCATCGCCGGCAGATTTACAGTCTGCTCCCTTTGACCACTCGGGAACCCCTCCACTTTTTTCTCCCTTTGGAGCTGGCGATGGGACTCGAACCCGCAACCTGCTGATTACAAATCAGCTGCTCTACCGATTGAGCTACGCCAGCCAATACACCGCCTGTCCTTCACAAAGCCAACGTCTCTCGCGCTTTAGATAAACAAAAGCGCCCAGAATCAAGAAAAGCGGAATGTATTTTGATTCTGGAGTTTTGTCAAGGGATTTCTTCTAAGATTATTATTTTACCCCTTTAATAGCATTTTGCACAACTAAAATCATTCGCGGCGGTACTTTCTTTCAGTTGACCGTCCAAGTCATCCCATGAGGATGGTCATAAACGCTAATTCCCATATCAGCTAATTTTTTACGAATCTCATCCGCAGCCTGCCAGTTCCCCTGTTCACGCAAAATCTTTCGCTCCCGCAGGAGCCGTGCCGTTTCTTCAGAAAGCTGCTCCTGATCAAAGGTCATAATACCCAAAACGGAATTTATCTTCTCTACTGCGGCAACAACCCGCTCTTTTTCTTTTTGATGGAGCAGACCTCGCGCCAATAAAGGATTGGCCCGTTTCATAAATTCAAAAAAAGCGGCAAAAGCACCAGAAATATTAAAATCGTCATCCATCTCGTCGGCAAAGCGTTTGTTAAGTTCGTATAGGAATTGATCAATTTCCGGAAACCCTTCTCCTTCGCCGGATATTTTAAGCCTCTGCACAAACCTGTCGATTTTTTTTAAGGTATTTTTAGCCGCCACCAGGGCCTGCCAGGAAAAATTTAACAATTTACGATAATGCAAGCTGACAAGGAAAAACCGAATATCTTTTCCGGAAAATCCTCTCTGCTGCAGATCATCAATAGTAACCGTGTTTTCCAGCGAGCGGGACATTTTTTTCCCGTTAACCATGACAAGGTCGGTATTAAGCCAGTAATTGGCCGGTATTTTTCCCGTTGCGCCCTTGCCAATAGCCAATACATTTTCACAGTGAGGAAAGAGGATATCATTGCCGCTCGAATGGATATCAAAGGTATCGCCAAAAGAGGCCAGAGACATGGCGGCGCATTCCAAATGCCAGCTTGGCCTGATATTACCCCAGCGGGTTTGGAAATAAATTCCCCTTTTTAATTCATCAAGAGTCGCCCTTTTCAAAAGGGTAAAATCTCCGGGACTATCTTTTTCATAGTCGTCAAGATCTACGGTCACACCGTGCTTAACCCGTTTCAAATCAACATTGGAAAGAATTCCATAATCTTGCAATTTTGAAATATCAAAATAAACGGAACGTAATTTTTCGTAAGCGAAACCCTTTTCAACAAGTTTTTCAACCAAACTTATCATATGGGCGACATTGTCGCTGGCATAAGGATAATCGTCCCCAACTTTAACATTGAGTACATTCATATCGTGGATAAAGGCTTCGGCGTTCTTTTTTGTATATGCAGATAAATCCATGTTGACCAGTTCCGCGCCTTGAATAGAGCGATCAGCGATGTCAATAATATTGATCATGTGCCGGACAGGATACCCCTTATACTCCAAATAGCGCCGCATCATATCCGATACGACAAAACGGCGGAGACTGCCGATATGAGGAACATCATGCACTGTCGGCCCGCAGGAGTGTATAAGCACCATTTCGGAATTAATAGGACGGAAGAATGTCTTCGTCCGCGTCAAAGTATTATACAGTTTTAGCGTCGAGCTTTCCTTATCGGCAAACAACTCTGTGCTAAGATAGCGTTCACCGCCGTCAGGACAAATCGCAACAATTAACCCTTCCCTCATTTCCTTTGCCATCTGTAACGCAACGTGTACAGCGGCGCCCGAACTTCCGCCGACAAAAAGACCTTCTTCATGGGCCATCCGCCTCGCCATGGAAAAGGCATCTTCGTCCGAAACATTGATCTTTTCATCAAGAAGGTTTTTATCATAGATTCCCGGACGGTAGGATTCCTTCATATTTTTAAGGCCTTGTATTTTATGCTGCAAATAAGGCTCCACCCCAACAATCCGAATATCCTGACGATAAGTTTTGAGCTTTTTTGATATACCCATAAGCGTACCGGTAGTACCCATTGTGGCAACAACCATGGTCACGGTTCCTTCGGTCTGACGCCAGATTTCCTCCGCCGTTCCGCAATAATGGGCTTTAACGTTGTCAAAATTGTTGAATTGATCTGTGCCAAAATAAAGGTTCGGGTTCTCACGTATCCGCATATAAGCTAACTCAATTGCCCCATCTGTCCCCTGGCTTGCCGGTGTAAAGATTAGCTCCGCCCCTAGGGCTTTCAAAATTTTTTTCCGCTCTTCACTGGCTGATTCTGGCATGATGACGCACAACCGATATCCTTTAGCGGCAGCCACCATGGCTAATCCGATTCCCGTATTGCCGCTTGTAGCCTCAAGAATAATTTTATCCTTCGTTAATTCTCCCCGCTTTTCCGCTTCCTCCACCATAAACAAAGCCACCCTGTCTTTAATGGATCCGCCGGGGTTAAAGCTTTCCATTTTAGCAAAGACACGGACATTTTTATTAGGATTAAGACGCTGAATTTCTATCAGGGGAGTATTGCCGATTGCCTCAGTGATCTTTGAACAGGAATTTTTCATTTAGGACACCGGAACAGAAATAAAGCGTTCCCCCCTCTTTTAATGGGGACAACGCCTCATTTTCTACCTTTTATTTCATTGTATTATCGTCAGCTATCTAATTTTAGCGAAGGAATTTTAAGAAACTTGATTCCTTCCTCTCTTAAGCATTCCTCTTCTGCGGGCGTGGTAGTACCTTTGATATTTCTCTGAGTTTCAAAACCGTGATGAATTTTGATCGCCACATCACTAAAACGATCGCCGACATCTTCAAAATTATGGCTTATATACTCTTCAAAAAGATTGTACGCCTCTCGTATGGACAATTCTTTCGGATCTCGTTTCTGAAGTGTTTGTTTTGATTTTCCCAATGACATTTTTCGTGAAGGAACCATCCGGATATGGCAATTACCGCATACGGGGCAATTGATCAGCTTGCGGGCACGCTGATCCTCAAATGCTTTGCCATCTTTAAACCAAGCTTCAAATATATGATCGCCTTCACATTTCAGATCATAAACGATCATAAAGAATTTCCTTTCCAGCAAGAAGTTCAGGAAATTGCCCTTTGACATAACCTTTTTGTTCTGTCAACCAATGTTTTTACAAAAAGCAATCGCCTTGCCGAAAAATCAATAGACTTTTCGTCACAAATTCTATATGGTCACTCGTCTGTCGGGATGTGGCCCAGTTTGGTAGGGCACTGCGTTCGGGACGCAGGAGTCGCGCGTTCAAATCGCGCCATCCCGACCATTTTTTTGCCTCTTTAATAAGCAAAAAATCACCCTCTTTGTAAACCATTAACTTTACAAAGAGGGCTAAGTAATATCTTTTTAACTGACAACGGACGCCAATTTGAAAATTGGCAAATACATGGCAATCAGCATACCGCCGACAACAATTCCCAGGAAAGCCATCATAATAGGCTCCAACAGGGCAGTCAGCGAACTCACCGCCGCATCAACTTCGTCATCATAAAAATCGGCAATCTTGGTAAGCATGGTGTCAATGGCGCCGGTCGCTTCACCTACCGCTATCATCTGCACCACCATGGGCGGGAAAACACCGCTCTCCTGTAAAGGTTCGGCAATGCTCCTTCCTTCACTGATACTTTGTCTCGTTTTTAAAAGGGCATTTTCAATAATCACATTACCGGCAACCTTACTGACGATACCCAATCCTTCAAGAATCGGAACGCCTGCAGACAGCATTGTTGCCAGAGTCCTTGAAAACTTGGCTACTGCCACTTTGCGCATAAGGGGACCAAAAACAGCAACTCTCAGAGTAAAATCATCTATAATATAACGTCCTTTTTTCGTCTTGTAAAATTGCCTGAGGGCAAATATAAAAACAACTATGGCAATAATTATGTAAAGGATATTAGCTTGGGTAAATTCGCTTATCGAAATGACAACCTGCGTGGGAAGCGGTAATTGTCCCCCCGCGCCTTCAAACATCGTTTTAAATGTCGGGATAACCTTGACAAGCAAAACAGCGACAACAATAACGGCAATAACAACAACCGTTAGGGGGTACGTCATGGCGGCTTTTACTTTACGTTTCAATTTCAGCGCTTTTTCTTTGTACACGGATAATCGTTGCAGAACCACATCCAAAATACCGCCGCTTTCTCCGGCGGCAACGAGACTGACAAAAAGATCATCAAAAACAGCAGGGTGCTTTTTCAATGCATCGAAGAGAGTTGATCCTCCTTCGATATCTTCCTTTATGGTATAAATTACTTTGGCAAAACTTTTGTTTTTCTCCTGCTCTGCCAATAGGTTGAGACACTGAATAAGGGGTAAGCCCGCACTGATCATGGTCGAAAAAATACGTGCGAAAACGACAACATTTTCTTCTTTTATACCAGGTCGGAGAAAGGGAAGATCAAGTAAATCCTTGGGTTTAGTTTTAACCTTAACATCATGGTAACCCATACGGCGCAATTGACTTCTTACCGCTGCGTCATCAACTCCGTCCAATTCTCCTTTTTTATGTTCATTTTTTCGATTGAGTCCTTCCCACAAAAATACTGGCATAAATTCCCCCTTCTTTAAAAAAGCTTTTCGTCTTGACTGTGATAAAACGGCAGAACCACATCAAGCCCTATCTCTTGCAAGGATTAATGACGCTGGCATCACATAAACAGACATAATGTGTCATGATAATGCTTATTGCTTTTCTGCACACGTCAGATAGAATATTAATAATTTCCGCTATTATCTCACTTCTAATTGATTTTACCCTCTGCGAAACGGTTCATCTTATCGCTACGGTCTAATTCTATTCAAAAATTGTACCACACAATATACGCAAAACAGGTACATCCTGTGCCACAGACAAAATATTTCGCAGGGGAATCAACGAGAAGAAAACGGATTTGAATACAATCGGGATGGATTACTTCTTTACGTTATATGCAGGAAGCAACCAATGAAACGGTAATTTATGTGTCGCACCGTGCGGCGACAGGGTTTCCGGCTTTTCCAGAAAACAACTCAAGATTAAATTAATATTCCCCATAAAAGCGGAATAACAAAAACAACAATTTTTGCTTTTATCTTATTTCATTTCCAAAAGCTTTGCTCGCGCTACCTTTGCGTGGCTCGTATTGGGATAATTTTTAATGACTTTTTGCAGAATAAGACGTCCGCTCACCCGGTCTCCTATATTGACAAAGGACAGGCCCTGCTTCAAGAGAGCAGGCGCAGCTTTACCGCCGCTGGAATAATTTTTGATCACCTTGTCATATTCAAGGATGGCCTGTTCATAGTTTCTTTCAACATAATAACATTCACCTATCCAGAATTGCGCACTATCGGAATATTCCGTGCCGGGGAAATTTTTCAGGAAATCCTGAAACTGCCCCCTTGCCTTATCATAGGCGCCATCTTTAAAAAGCTCATAGGCGGCGGCATATGCCTGTTCTCTATCCGAAAATGTTGATGAACCATCTTTGGCACTGCCGGCTTTGCTCCCTGCATCAAGCCGGTCTTTCTCACCTAACCCAAGATATGTCTCTAAAAAATTCATTTTCAGCACGAGACGATCTTGCTTTTCCTTCAGTTCTTTAACCTCATCGTCTTTACGGTTGAGGCGAGATGTGGCATCTTTGCGTTGTCTGTCGTTCAGATCTTGTATTTCCTGCAGATAATCCTTGAAAGAAGACACATCAAGGCCAACATCTCCATGGCTTTTTTGCAACGAAGCCAGGGATTCCTTGAGATGATCAATTTCCCTTTGTTGTTGTTTGAGGCGCTGATTCAACTCATCCTGAGTTTGTGCCGAAAGCCTCCTCAGGTCAGTTGTGGTCGCACATCCGGCAAAAAACACAACCAAGCACAGCAATAAACACAGCTTAATAAACGCTTTCAAGATTTCCTCCAAATTGCCCTCATTAATTTTCAAGGGTTACAACAAAATGGGCACGTCTGTTCTTTGCGTAGGCTTCCTGGGTTGAAGCCGGATCAAGGGGATAAGCCTCACCATAACTGACGGTTTTGATCCTGTCCCCGCGAACCCCCAGCTGGATCAGATATTGCCTTACCGCAGAAGCCCTTCTTTCACCTAAAGCCAGATTATATTCTTCCGTACCGACCTCGTCACAGTGTCCTTCGATCATGGCAACATAGCGCCGATTCTCATTAAACCACTGCGCATGCCGCTTCAGAGCTTCCTTGTCTCCTTCGCGGACAGTGTATTTATCGAAATCAAAATAAATATCGTAAAAAATATAATCCCCATTCGGCGTAGAAACAACAAAATAACCCAATCTTCCCACATCGCCTTGCTGGGGCGCTCCTTCATTTGATACAAGGGGCCCAAGTCTGGCAAATTCACTGCGATCTTCTTCTACGGGCGCTTTTTTAGGAGCTTGCTGCACAATGACAGGCGCTGTATCCTGAACGACAGCTTTTTTGGTGCAACCATGAAGAGGAAGGAGCGCACTGATAAGAACAAAAGTTACAAGATATAAGAGGAAGGTCTTTTTCATTTTTTCTCCCTTAAAATGCTTTTCGCATACTGTTAATTTTAACACACGTTGAACGTTTCTACAAAACACAGCCTGAAACATATAAAAACATAACTTTTCCCAAAAGGTCAATCTAATTTTTTCCTGAATTACCAGGCATAATTTATACAGGCAGATTTAACGGGCCCAAGACAAGCCGCTGCAGTTTGAATCCGATTCGTAAACAGACCTTACGCCAGACCCAATTAAATCAATAACAAGGATACGATATCGCTTCCCCTTTTTCGCCACCACTGCTAAATAGCGGCCATCAGGAGACCAAGCCGGTTTCTCGTGGATACCATCCCCGGACGATGTCGCCTGGCGGGCATTATCTCCTTGCAATGTTACGGTAAACACCTGAAATCCCTGGCTCGTCCGGCTTTCGTAGGCAATTTTATCCCCTTTGGGCGACCAGGCAGGAGAAGTATTATAATTCCCGTCATAAGATAACCTTGTCACACCGCTCCCGTCGGCATTCATCACATAAATCTGCGGTGCTCCGGAACGATTGGAAACAAAAGAAATTTTACGTCCATCCGGCGACCAGGAGGGTGAAATATCAATGGCAAAGTTTCTCGTCAGGCGCGTTAAAGATCCTGATGGAACATCTATCGTATAAATTTCCTCATTGCCGTCCTTACTCAAAGTAAGGAGCATTTTACGCCCATCCGGCGACCAGGGGCCTGCGAGGTTCAAACCGTCATGAGCGGCTATCCTTCTCGTTGTTCTGTCTTGTAAATCTTTAATATAAACTGCAGGCGTACCCGACCGATAAGATGTATAGGATAAGTAACGTCCATTGGGAGACAACTGCGGCAAAAGGACAAGGGCGTTTTCCGATGTCAGCTTTGTAAGATCGGACCCGTCAAATTTAACGGAAAAAATCTCCGACCCCTGCGATGTCCGCCGGGTAAAGAAAATCCTGCTGTCAAAGAGGGGCTGCGCCCCTGTCAAGGCATGGAGAACATCTCCTGCTATTTTACGAACGAGACTCTGCCTGTTGCCTCCGGGGGCATTGTAGGTTCTGCGAAAAATTTCCGCGGCTTTAACCGTATCAAACACCCTTATTTCCGCCAACAACTCCGTCCCGCGAACGGTAAAGACGCCTTTTACCAGATAATCAACGCCAATGGCCGTCCAATCCCGGAAATCAGTTCTGAATGGTTCATGACCGCCGGGGGACTCTAAAAAAGAGCGCCGGCCCCTGATCTGAAAATAATTTGTCATCTCCAGATAACGGGCCATTTCGTCGGGAAACCAGCGCGACAGGTTACTCAAATCGTTTCCCTCCAACTGACGAAAGTCAGCAATGGCCAGGGGAAACTTCCGAAATCCTGGCGAATCAATGT
>JAITWQ010000151.1 GCA_031285215.1 Syntrophobacterales bacterium
TTGTCGTCATAATTATTATAGTTTTGATAGTCTTCGTTTTGTCCGTCCGATTCTATGACAACCGCCGGTACAGCCTGGCCCAAAGGATGGGGAAACGGCTCAATTAACGTTACCGTTCCTGAAGTTGAAGCGTGGGCGGGAGATGACACGGGACCCGCCGCCTTGCTGACAGGCTGGCCGCGAAGAACACGATCCCCCACCTGAACAACGGCCTCAGAAATACGGCCAATGTGCTGCTGCAGAGGAATTACGATTTTCGCAGGCAAAGGCATGACTTCGACAGGCTTGGAAGATGTGAAAGATTTATGATCTTCGGGATGAATCCCCCCTTTAAATGTTCTTTTAATTGCACTGATCATACAGTTAGCCTTCCATATTCAATATGAAACATTTTATACACCTGAAAAGAATAGATAAACCTGCCGAAGCCATGGAAATTTCAGCATTTCGCCATAACCTATCAACAAAAAATCACCAGTATGAATTTTTCCTTAGTGAAAAATGGGGTGGGAACCAAGACTTTTCAAGGCAGATAAAATTTAAATTCCACATCATCAATACCACAGCGATGTTAAAATTAACTACAATTTTCACTGAATATCGAATAAAAATAATCTTGTCAATGATTTTTTTCTGTTACTGAAAATAATTTGTTTCCGCAGCATAACCCAGATACAACACATGGAAATAACATAACATTTGTTCCATACCGGAGGGAAAGAATCAGCCTCCCAGCTGAAATCGCTTTAATTTTTCCACAAGGGTTGTGCGATTCAGGGCAAGAAGTTTCGCCGCTTTATTTTTTACGCCGCCGCTGATCTCCAGGGCTTTTAACAGGAGATCTTTCTCAAATTGCGTGACGGCGTCGTTGTAATTAAATCCTTCTTCGTACAAATCGGGAATTTTTAAAGAAGGTCGCTGTTTCGATTGTATCCGAATTTTTTCAGGCAGATCATCAACGGTAATCTCATCGCCGGCGTTCATGACAACAAGCATTTCCATGAGGTTTTGCAGTTCCCTGACGTTTCCGGGCCAGAGGTAACGCATCAAACAGGAAACAACGTCGGGAGCCATTCCACGCGGCTTCATTCCCCTGCGGGCACTGACTTCGTTAAGAAAGTGATTGGCCAGGATGGCAATATCCGGCCCCCGTTCCCTTAAAGGCGGGAGATCAAGGGGAATTACATTGATGCGATAATAAAGATCTTCCCGGAAGCGCTTTTCTTCCACGGCCCTTTCCAGATCCTGATGCGTCGCCGCAATGATCCGCACGTCCGCTTCAAAGGTTTTCACTCCGCCAACGCGTTCAAACTGCTTTTCCTGGATCGCCCGCAGTAATTTTACCTGCAAGGTGGGGCTCATATCGCCTATTTCATCAAGAAAAAGAGTGCCGCCCTGGGCCAATTCAAATCGTCCGGGACGGCTGCGGATGGCGCCGGTAAACGCTCCTTTTTCATGGCCAAAAAGCTCGCTTTCCAGCAAATCTTCGGGAATAGCCCCGCAATTGATGGGAACAAGAGGATTATTCTTGCGGGGGCTGTTGAAATGAATGGCCTTGGCCACCAACTCTTTACCCGTACCGCTCTCGCCGTAGATCAAAACCGTACTATCGGAATTAGCGACCTTTTCAATGGTCGAGAATACCCGTTTCATACATCCGCTGTAACCCAGAAGTTTTCCTAAATCATATTTATCTTTCAAATCGTCCCTGAGGCGGACATTGTCTTCCCTGAGTTTGGCGTAGGCGACGGCCCGCTGGACGGTAATACTGACAAGATCATCCTTAAACGGCTTGGCAATGAAATCAAATGCCCCTTCCTTCATCGCTTCCACGGCATTGTTGACTGTTGCATAGCCTGTGATAAGAATAACAACATGCCCCGGGTTTATTTCCTTTGTGAAGCGCAAGACCTCTAAACCGTCGGCATGGGGCATTTTCAGATCCGTGATGGTGATATCAAAATTGTCTTCCTGAAAAGCCTTCATGGCCTCCCGGCCATCTTCCACAGCCTTGACATCATAACCGTGTGACAACATGAGTTCTGTCAGATTCTGCCTGTTTGATTCATTATCGTCTGCAATGAGAATTTTGGCTTTCTTCATGAAACCTTCCTTGAATGATTGTAATGGATCAGCAGTATTCTGCCCGCTGGAGGTCTTTCTAGAATATTACTCCCGGACTGTAAAGTTTTTTTCCATGAAAAGCGGTATCGCACGTCATTCATTTTTATATATCCGATAAATTTTTACTATTTTATCAGGATAAATCAATTTATGCGAGGAAGAAGTGAAGAAAACTTTGCATATTTTTGCCGGGATATGCTATTCTTTGGTAATCGGTAGTGCCGGGCCAGTGGAGTTTTCATAAAAAATAAGTATGTAAAAACCTTGTAAATATGGATCGCATTATCGTACTTACCCGGCAAAGAAATATTCTCCGGTGATGGGAAGACCTTTGGGGACAGAAAACAATGGAATTAAAACAAGCTGATTTCCAAAAAATAAGTCGTCTCATATATGATCAATGCGGCATCTCCCTGCACGAAGGGAAAAAAGAACTTGTTAAAGCTAGGTTGGGAAAGCGCCTCCAAGAAGGCAACTTCACATCATTTTCCGATTATTACCGCCATATAACAACAGAAGCGGGACAGGATGAGTTAATTCTCATGCTGGATTCCATTTCGACAAATTTGACATACTTTTTCAGAGAATCCGCCCATTTTGATAAATTACAATCCATTCTCCCCCCTTTAATGGAAGCCAGGCTGCTTAACCGGCAGCGGAAATTGCAAATCTGGAGCGCCGCCTGCTCCTCCGGGGAAGAGCCATACTCCCTCGGTATTTTTGCCAAAGAATTACTGGCGGAAAAGGCGGGTTTTGTTTCCATCCTGGCAACGGATATTTCTACCCGCGTACTCAAAGCCGCAGTTCAGGGCATTTTCCCCCAGGACCGCATGAAAAATGTTCCCGATCCCATTCTTAAAAAATATTTCCAATACGGTTCAGGGAAGCGGGCCGGGTTTTACCGGGTAAAAGAAGATGTCAGGAACATGGTGCGTTTTAAAAGGTTTAATCTGATGACTTTGCCCCCTGCTGATTTTGCTTCCGATATTATTTTCTGCCGGAACGTCATGATTTATTTTGACAAGCCAACGCAGGAACGGTTGGTTGACCGTCTTTATAAAACTCTCAATGGGGGAGGGTATTTTTTCATCGGGCACTCGGAAAGTTTAACCGGATTAAAACATTCTTTCAAATATATCGGACCGAGTATTTATCAAAAATAGGATTTATGGCAGATATCATTGTCAGCATCGCTGATTTGAAATTGGGGAACAGGGCGGATGATACCTTGATCACATTCGCCCTGGGTTCCTGTATCGGCATTTCCATCTACGATCCCCAGGCAAAAGTGGGCGGACTGCTCCATTACATGCTGCCGGATTCAACGCTGGACGCGCAAAAGGCACAGGGACAGCCCGCCATGTTCGCAGATACGGGCATCCCTTTACTGTTTAAATCCTGCTACCGCTTGGGGGCGGAAAAAAAAAGGCTCATTGTGAAGGTTGCGGGAGGGGCAAGTATTCTTGATGACGCCCAGTTCTTCCGTATCGGACAGAAGAATATTACGGCCATGCGAAAAATATTTTGGAAAAATAATGTCATGATTGAGGCGGAAGATACGGGTTTGAATCATAACCGCACCATGAGGCTGGAATTAGCAACCGGTAAAGTGACAATAAAAAGTTCAATAGGAATAATAAAGGAAATATAGCCGTGCTTGAAAAGATCATACAATCTGTGGATAGTATTCCCGCCTTTCCCTTGGTCGTCCATAAAATCATGCTGCTGATCACCCGGGAGGATTATGTGGTTACCGATCTTGTCAAACTTATAGAATATGATCAATCTATCACTGCTAATATCCTTAAAATGAGCAATTCCGCATACTTTGGCTCGCGGCATAAAATAAAGACAATCCATGACGCCGTGGTATATCTGGGGCAGCAAAATCTGATTCATATTGTCCAGACTGCCGGCGCTTCCCGCTTTTATCGCAAAGTTTCGGGAGGATATGTGTCGCACGCCCACGATCTGTGGAAACATTCTGTGGCTGTAGCCATCATGTCCCAGGTTCTGGCCCAGAAAGTTTTGCAGCGCGTTGATCCCACTCTTTACGCCGCCGCGCTTCTCCATGACATTGGTAAAGTTTTTCTGGGGGAATATGTTCGTGATTCCTTACCCAAAATAGAAGAATTGGTGGAACAAAATGGCTACTCCTTTCTGGAAGGAGAAAAAGAGATATTGGGAATTGATCACGCAGAATTAGGAGGAATGATCGCCCTCCATTGGAATTTTCCGGAGGAAACGCGGGAAGGCATTGCTTACCATCACCAGCCGCGTTCATTGGGATCAAAAGAAAGTCTTATTCCCTGGTTAGTTTATTTATCTGACCAGCTTTGCATGATGGTAGGTGTTGACGGCGGTGTTGACGGTCTTGCTTACAGAGGATTGGAAGAAAGTTTGACACGTTTCAATCTCAGGGGTAAAGATTTGGAGAAAAGTATCATCACCTTTCATGATCTGCTGCTGGAAGCCGAGGATGTATTGAATATTGTATGAAATTTAATATTATTGAGGATAGTCATGTCATTTAATGTTCTCATTGTAGATGATTCCAATTCCATACGTTCCGTAATCAAAAAAATTCTCAATATTTCGGGATTTCGTGTTGATAACTGCTATGAAGCAGGTAATGGCAGGCAGGCTCTTGATGTTTTATCCAAAGAATGGGTTGATATCATCTTATCGGATATTCACATGCCTGAAATGGACGGTTTTGAATTACTGAAAGAACTTCACCGCCACGATGTTTACACGAATATTCCCGTCATCATGATTTCAACGGAAGGAAACGAAAGCCGGATCAGGGACGCCTATGACCTGGGAGCGAAAGGATTCATCAAGAAACCTTTTCTTCCGGAAGAATTAAAGAAAACACTTTGCGAAGTTATTGGAGTGGGAGATGAAGGAGAATACCCGACAGATACTGATGAATGCGATTTTTGAAGTGTTTGAAAAAATGTTTTTCATCTTTCTCGAACCTGTTGAGAATACAAACAACCGGTATGACCACATATCATCCATTGATTTTGAGGGCAGGATGAAGGGCGGCTTATCCATCAAGTTTTCCCGGAAGATGGCGGAAATGATGGCCCGGAACATGCTCGGCTGCGAAAAAGATGAAATCACCGATCATGTCCTTGCCGATTGCGCTAAAGAAGCGGCCAACATGGTATGCGGAAATTTCTTGCGGAAGATGAGCCGGGACGAAATATTTAAGCTGGGCTTGCCCCGATATGCGCTGCGGGGCAGGGGAGAGCAGGAAGACATGCTCCCGCCGGCGGGAGCGGATCATATAACTCTCTCCTTCAAAGCGGAATCGGAAGAGGAAACGTTGCAGCTGAAATTTTTTGGAAGTAATTATGACTAGGAACAATGTCGTTCTTTCCGATTATTTCCTGGCGCCGGGCTATGTGTACATGAGCAAAGATTCCGCCTTGATTTCTACTGTTGTTGGTTCATGCGTGGCCGTATCGTTGTGGGATTGCAGGAAAGAGCAGGGTGCTATGGCTAATTTTCTTTATCCCGTGATAAAAGACAAATCTCAGGCCGTTGTGCTGTACGGCAATGTCGCCATCTCCTGCATGATTAATCTTTTTGTCGGCGAAGGATCGAAGCCGGAAGATTTAACAGCCCAGGTATTCGGCGGCGCGGTTAATCCCCTTGGAGGATGCGAAGAAATTGGTTTGGAAAACGTCCGTATCGCCAAAAAACTGCTCCGGAGCAAACATATTCCCATCTTATCGGAAGATGTGGGGGGAACAATGGGCAGAAAAATCGTTTATAACACGCTCTGCAACGAGGCCATTGTCTATAAGGTGAATAAGCTCAGAAAATCCGATTGGTATCCTTATGCACAGGAGGACAGATAGGTGAAAAAAATCAGAGTTTTGATCGTTGATGACTCTGCCATTGTCCGAAAAATATTTTCCGAAGAGTTATCGAAATATCCCGATATTGAAATTGTGGGAACAGCGCCGGACCCGTTTGTCGCCAGGGACAAGATTGTCGCTCTGAAACCGGACGTCATTACTCTGGATGTGGAAATGCCCCGTATGGACGGTATCACTTTTCTCCGGAAACTGATGAAGTATTTCCCCCTGCCAACGATTATTGTCAGCTCCCTTACCCATAAAGGCGGCAAATTAACTCTGGAAGCATTGGATATTGGTGCGGTAGAAGTAATCGCCAAACCCGGCGGCTCTTATTCCGTTGGCGATATGAGCGCACAGCTGGCAGAAAAGATCCGGGTGGCGTCAAAAGTCAGGCTCACGAAAAGGGAAAATTCTGAGCCAGAAACGGTGAAACCTCTCTCCCGCGCCCTGTCGCAGACAACAAATAAGGTCATTGCCATTGGAGCCTCTACCGGCGGCACAGAAGCGCTGAAAAGCGTTTTAACGCAAATGCCGCCTAATTCTCCGGGCATTGTTGTTGTACAGCATATGCCCGCCCATTTTACGACGGCTTTTGCCGAGCGCCTGAACGGTTTGTGCCAGATGAGCGTTAAAGAGGCGGAAAATAACGATTCCGTCGTACCGGGAACGGTACTCATCGCTCCCGGAAATTATCATATGATTCTCAGGAGGAGCGGCGCCCGCTATTACGTCGAGGTCAAAACAGGACCCATGGTGCATCACCAAAGACCGGCCGTGGATATTCTGTTCAAGTCCACGGCAAAATACGTCGGCCCTAACGCCATCGGAGTTATTCTGACAGGTATGGGAGCGGATGGCGCCGAAGGGCTTTTGGAAATGAAACAGGCGGGGGCAGGAACGATTGCTCAAGATGAAGCGTCCTGCGTTGTTTTTGGTATGCCCAAAGAAGCCATTCAACTGGGAGCTGCGGATAAAGTTCTTCCTTTATTGCAAATTCCCCAAGAGATTATAAGGATGATATAAAATGGAATATCGGCCGCTTGCAGAACAAGTTGACGTTATGGCATCAGATTTTGTTTTTCTTGATAACCAGGAAATTGATATTTCTGATGCGGGGAAATTCCTGAATTATCTGGACCGTATTTTCTCCGACGCAGAAAAACTCAATGTAATGCAGATCACGCAAGTGTCAGGAAGCATGAGTAATATTCTTGGCAAGTGGCTGATTGATCAGGTGGAAGACAAAGCCGCCGGTTTTGCCCTTCTGGAAAAAGGCATTGCCCTCATGCAGGAAATAGCCCTCTCCTATCAGAACATGGGGAGCTATGGCGGCAATATCGAATCTTTTCTCCACGAATGCGCCCGCCTTTTGGGAGAATCTGCCGCCATACCAGATGATCATTCCGGCGAAGCGCCGGCATCGCCTTCTGCGGGAGAATCACCTGTTCAAGCAGAGGAAAAACCCGTGGAACCGGCGCAGGATCAATCCCTGTTAAACGATTTCATTATTGAGGCGACGGAGTACATTGATGAAATTGAGGTAAACATCCTGAATCTGGAACAGGAACCGGAAAACAAAGAGTTTATTAACGCCATTTTCAGGCCTTTCCATTCTGTCAAGGGCGTTGCGAGTTTCTTAAACTTGAATATTATCCGCGATTTGGCCCACAAACTTGAAAACCTGCTGGATAAAACGCGAAATGATGAAATGGAGGTAACGCCGGCCCTGATTGATGTCGTATTAAATGGCGCGGATGCCCTGAAAATTCTTGTTAGCCAAATAAAGAATGATCCTGGAAGCAGCAATAAGGTACCGGAAGATCTTGATTTGCAAGAGCTTGAGTTGCGGATCAAGATGGTAGATGAAGGAAAAACCGCCCCGCCTGCCCGGAAAAAATTAGGGGAAATTCTCGTTGACGACGGAATTATAAAAGAAGAATCACTGGAAAAATGTCTGGAAGTCTGCAAACAAACGCCTGGAAAGAAGATCGGCGAAGTTCTGATTAGCGAAGGGGCAGTCACGCCCAAACAAATCTCACAGGCTCTGCGAAAGCAGGCGGAACAAACAACGGAATTATCAGCTATCCGCGTGGATACGCGCAAATTGGACGATATCATTGATATGGTGGGCGAGTTGGTCATCACCCAGTCTATGGTGCAGCAGGATCTGGCGGCAAATTTTAACAGCAACAGAAATCTGATGCGCGATATTTCTCAGCTCTTTCGTATCACGTCTGCCCTTCAGCGTGCCTCCACAGGTCTGCGCATGGTTCCCATCAAGCAAACGTTTCAGCGCATGTCGAGGCTGGTCAGAGACTTGTCAAAAACAGCGGGAAAACTTGTTTCCGTAGAACTGGAAGGGGAGGATACGGAAATTGACCGCAATATGGTTGATGAAATTTATAATCCCCTTGTCCATATGGTTCGCAATTCCATTGATCACGGCCTCGAAGTGCCCGAAGAAAGAACCGCGTCGGGAAAACCTGAAAAAGGCCTTATAAAATTATCTGCTTATCATCGCGGAGGGAATGTCGTTATCGAAATTTCCGACGACGGTCGCGGCCTGAATAAACAAAAACTGATCGAAAAAGCGCTGAAAAGCAGATTTATTCAAAGTCACGAAGGGCTTTCAGATGCAGAAATATTTCGTTTTGTTTTCATGCCCGGCCTGTCAACGGCGGAAAAAGTAACCGATATTTCCGGTCGCGGCGTGGGCATGGACGTAGTAAAACAGGCCGTGGAAAAATTGCGGGGCAAAATAGAAATTGACAGCAAGGCGGGGCAGGGAACAACATTTATGACCAGTTTTCCCCTGACCATGGCCATCATTGACGGAATGATTGTAAAAGTCGGCCCGGAACGGTATATTCTTCCCACAACGGCAATACGCCAGGCTTTAAGGCCGGCCAGAGAATCATATAATAATGTTGTCGGCCGGGGTGAAACGATAACCGTAATGGGACAATTACTGCCCCTTGTACGCCTGTATCAGCTTTTTGAAATTGAACCGGAACATAAGGAGCCGTGGGAGGCCATATGCGTTGTCGTTGAAGGCGGCGACCGTTCCAAATGTTTGCTGGTGGACAAGATT
>JAITWQ010000021.1 GCA_031285215.1 Syntrophobacterales bacterium
CCGTTTTTTTCCCAGTCCCCGGCAGTGAAACAGGCGAACGCCGCTTAATTTTCAGCTTTTATTCCTACAGTAATACAAACCAAAATACAAATAATAAGAGCAATTCTAAATCGTTATGGGTATTCCGTCAGGAATGCAAGGTTTGTCAGAAAAATGTTCTTGCCCGGGCGCATGGGAGGACCTGACAGCAGACGGCGAGAAACGGAAGATAATACAAGGGAAATAAAATGGAATCAGAGCAATAAAAAAGGCCGCCGGTTCATGTAAAGTTCCAGCGGCCTCTTATTTTCATTTTTGCGTTATTTCTTCTTGCTCTTACCCTTGCTGGCGCGTTTTGAAGCCTTCAGGGGGTTGATCTTCTGCACGTTCTCTTTCGCATCTCTTGTCACGTGGGAGGCCAAGGCGCATTTACCCATTATCCAGCGGCTGGCCGGATCAGCATAGGACTTGCAGTACTGGCCGCCGGAATAATCAACGATTTTGTTACATCCGGCGCAATTTTCTATAATAACCCGGCAGGTTCCATCGGTAAAAGAACACCCGCCTTTTGTCATAAAGGAACATTCCACCCCAACCTTAACGGTTTGACACAGCATATATAACCACCCCTTATTTTATTGAAATCATAACCGTGAAAAAGCTTCACAAAGATTCGCTTGAGTAGCAGATGAACCATTCCATGTCAAGGAGAAATGTTTATCACCTTGACATATTTCCCGTAACCATGGTAGAAGCGGCGCGACTTGCCCCCGTAGCTCAGAAGGATAGAGCAACGGATTCCTAATCCGTGTGCCGCGCGTTCGACTCGCGCCGGGGGCACCATCTTACACTGTCTTTCCGGTACATTGCTTCGTCATAACAAAAGGAATCTGATATGAAGACCAAAGTTTTTATCCTTCTCCTCGTAATGGTGCTGGCCATTCCCCTCATATACACGAAAATCCAGACCCGCAGCCGGGACATACAACATCAAAGAACGGTTCTTTCCTCTTATTCCTTTCCAGAAGAGCCGCTGCAGGCAAATACCCGTCTTCCCTCTTTCCAGTTCAAAGATATGACCATAACTCCCCTGGCGACGTTTCTGATTCGCGCCCGTATTCTTTCCCGGAATGATTATCGTTTCGGCCAGGAAGCCAAATTATCTCCCCTTGACCTAGCCCTGGGATGGAAACGCATGGCCGATCCATCTGTCTATAAAGCCCTGAACATCAGACAGAGTTCGCGGTTTTACTTTTATTCTTGGAAAGGAGAACCGCCTGTTCCCCGTCAGGAAATCGTGGAATCTTCGGCTAACATGCATTTGATTCCGGCGGATAAATCCGTTGAAAACGCCCTATCCAAGGCAAAGGAGGGGAAATTCATCCGCATCAAAGGCCTTTTGGTGGAAGTAAGGGACAATGACGGATGGACATGGAAAAGCTCCCTTACCAGGTCTGATTCCGGCGCCGGCGCCTGTGAACTCATTTTCGTGGAAGCAGCCCTGGAAGAATAATGCAACCGGCCATTACCGGGAAAACCCGTTTCCGCTAACCCCTGTAAAGGGGCACGTAAGGATCAACGCCTTTCTTCGCACAGAACTTTTCCCAAACAATACAATTAACCGGCTCAAAGGCGCGGTCACGGTCCATGCAGGTGTTACAGTAGCTGCATTTGACGATCTCACCTTCCCGTCCCTCAAGCTGCTTATTGAACCATTCGGGATCGGCCAGCATGGGACGGCAAACACCAACGATATCCGCCTTGCCCCGGGCGAGGACTTCCTCTTCACCGTACTTAAGATCGGGAATTTTACCGGCGATAATGACGGGAACACCATAGTCCTTGCAAACTTCGCGGATGCCTTCGCCCAGATACAGGTGCAAACCCAGGGGATACGAAGCGGGCGCCATGCAGCGCTCGCCGGAGTAACCGGTGTACCAGAACCCGTCCTCCGTTTTGCCGCCGCCGGAAACGCTCAGGAAGTTCAGGCCGGCTTCGCAGAATATTTTCGCAATCACCGTGGTCTGCTTCAGGGTATTGCCGCCCATGACAAATTCTTCCCCGCTGATACGAGCGCCAATGCAGTAGTCATCGCCAAGCTCCTCGCGGCAGCGGGCAATAATATCGGTGACAATCTTGCAGCGGCCGGCAGTGGTTTTGCCGTATTCGTCATTACGTTTGTTCAAGAGGGAAACAAAGGAAGAAAGGGTGTAGCCGTGGGCAACGTGCAGTTCAATGGCGTCGTAACCGGCTTTCTTCGCACAGACGGCGGAATTGACATATTCCCGGACGATCTGATCAATCTCATCTTTGGAGAGGTCCGCAATGTCGCGCTTCCAGTTATTTCGGGGGGACTGCTTCATATAATGGATGAGCTGAATGGAAAGTTTCGCGCCGTAAGCATGACAGGCATCGGTCAGTTTTTTATGGCCTTCAATATAGTCGTCGCCGCAAAGTCTGAGCAGCATGGGGCTTTTGTCCCTGTTTACGCCGCAGGCTTCGACCATAATAAAGCCAACGCCGCTCTTTGCCCTTTTCGCATGTCTGTCAATCAGGGCGTCGGTTACAAAACCATCCTCGTCAGCCAGACAGGTAACGGCAGGCGTCCAGGCAAGCCTGTTTTTGAGTTCGAGATTTTTGCATTTTATCGGTTCAAGAATTTTCATTTTTTGTTCTCCATAAAAAATTGAGTTCCTAAAACAACTTCCGGCGGATTAAGCACGCCGTCCGTGACAAATGGTCTATTCCATTTAAAAAATTAAAGTGCTATTATGATTATACATGAGTTTTTCTGTCCAAACAAGGAGGTAATGATTATGCTGCAATGCGCCAGCCTTTATACCTGTGAAATTGACGCGCCGGAAATTGCTCTTCAGGAAATTAAGGAACAGCTTGAAGAGAAA
>JAITWQ010000007.1 GCA_031285215.1 Syntrophobacterales bacterium
TTTCAGGCAGCTTGCGGAAAACGCGGATAAAATAGGCAATTTGAATATCAGCCCGGAACTTTTGGATTCCATCCTCGCCGATAGAAGCGGCGCCGATAGAAACGCCAGAAAGAAATGAAAACGGGCTTTGAATACGCCATCATTGTAAAAAATAAAACAAGGCTTGAATCTTTAGTTGAGCGTTTCAATACCAAAGCTCAGGCAAAATTTTACATTGAACGGCTCGGCGGGAATTTTGCGGACTACGAGGCAGAGCATGAAACCTTTCATCACGCCCTCCTCTCGCTGCAAACACAACTTTCCCCGGTGATGAAAAACAAAACCGTCGAGAGGGTTTATCTGCCCTCCTTCATTTTTTCCGAAAAAAATATCGTCATCGTTATCGGACAGGACGGTCTTGTCGCCAATACGGCCAAGTATGCAAGCAGCTGCCCCATCATTGCGGTTAACCCGGATAAAGGCCGTTATGATGGAGTCCTCCTGCCTTTTGATACGTCAGATTTTCTTCAGGGCGTGGAAAATGTCATGACAGACCGCCACAAAATAAAGGCATTTTCCTTCGCGGAAGCAAAATTGAATGACGGACAGAAACTTTTAGCCTTTAACGATCTCTTTATCGGCGTTTCCTCCCATGTTTCCGCACGTTACAAAATATCATATAATGACGATACGGAAGAACATTCCTCAAGCGGACTGATCGTCTCTACCGCCGCAGGCTCGACGGGCTGGCTGAGTTCGGTTTTCAATATGGCTTACGGCGTAGCAGGCATGCTGGAGGAAAATTTAACGCCCAAGCGCCCCTTGGTTAAAGACGATGAACTGGTTTTTGCGGTAAGAGAGCCGTTTCAAAGCATCAGAACCCAGGCGGGAATAACCGTGGGAGTGATAAATAGTCACTTCCCCCTGACAATCGAATCGCTGATGCCGGCAGGGGGCGTTATTTTCAGTGACGGCATTGAGACGGATTTTTTAAAATTTAACAGCGGCGCTGTCGCAACCATCGGAATCGCGGCAAAAACGGCGCAGTTGGTAACGAAATGAAAATGAAAAACAGGCCGTGAAAAAGAAGGAAATTTTTTCTATATCCGATTTCGCGAAGTTCGCCCGGACAACCCGCGATACTCTGCTGCACTATGACAAGATCGGACTCCTTTCTCCCGTATCACGCGGCGATAATAATTACCGTTATTATTCCAACGGGCAGTTGGGTATTTTTAACATGATCCGGACATTGCGGACCTTTGGCATGTCACTGGCCGAGATAAAACGCCTGAAAAACAACCGCACTCCCACTCTTGTGGACATGATTCTGGACAATCAGATCAAACACCTCGACGAGAGGATTAACAATTTACTCCACACCCGAAAGCTTTTGCATCTTTTGAAAACGACCATCCATGCTCAATTGGATATAGATGAAAAGGCAATCACGGTAGAATTCCGGCCTGCGGAGGCGATTGTCCTTGGCGAACTTAACGATTACAGCCGCGGCAGGGACGATTACGACGCGATGCTTAGTTTTTATTACGACTGCCATGAAAAATATCCGGATTTCGATCTGAATTATCCCGTTTGGGGAATGTTTTCCGAAGAGCGTATCCGCCGGCGGGATTTGGTCTGGCCGGATCGCTTTTATTTTTATAATCCTGACGGGTATGACAAAAAGCTTGCGGGGCTGTACGTTACCGGCTACGCCCGCGGCGGGTATGGGCGGACTTACGGATTGTATGCGCGTCTCCTTGATTATATTGACGCCAACGGCCTTGAAATTTGCGGGCCCGCTTACGAAGAATACCCATTGAATGAAATTTGCGTTCTTGAAGAAAAGAATTACCTGCTGCGCATCATGATTATGGTGCGCGAAAAGAAAGTAAAAAAAACCCCCGAAACGGTAAAAAAGCAGGATAACACGCTGCCGCAGAAACTCCAAAGAGATTAAAACTTCTCAGAAAGGATATTTTTTTATGGATCAGGAAACCATTATCAGGATTTTAGGCGATTCATCTTTTCATCATCGGCAGCCGGCCGCTGTTGAAGTGATACAAACCCACATTTCCTGGATCGTCATTGCCGGCGAAGAGGTTTACAAGATCAAAAAGGCCGTCAATTTTGGCTTCCTTGATTTTTCGACTTTGGAAAAACGAAAATTTTACTGTGAGGAAGAGGTGCGCCTGAACCGCCGTTTAGCGCCCCAGGTATATCTGGGCGTAACAGCTATACATCTTAACGGGCCGGGAAAACTCGTCATGGACGTAACAGCGGGAGAAATTGTTGAGTACGCCGTACACATGAAAAAAATTCCCACGGAAAATATGTTAAAAAACCTGCTTTCCAAACCAGATTTTGATCCCCTGATTATGAGCCGCATTGCCAAAAAAATCGCCCAATTTCACGAAAAAGCGGAGACAGGCGGCAGAATTGATGAAATCGGCGGTTTGGAAACGGTTCGCTTTAATCAGGAAGAAAATTTTACCCAAACGGAGCCATTCCGGGGGATAACCATTTCTCCGGCCAAACATCGCTTTATACGCGCTTCCGTGCATCGCTTTTTGGAGAAGAATGAATCACTTTTCCGCCGCCGCGTACAGCGGCACAGGATTCGTGATTGTCATGGCGATCTGCATCTGGAACACATTGTCGTATCGCCCGATGAGATGACCATCTTTGACTGTATCGAATTTAATGAACGTATCCGTTACGGCGACGTTGCCACGGATGTGTCTTTCCTCGCCATGGATCTTGATTTTCATGGCTATAATACCTGGAGCAAATCCTTTGCCGCTTCTTATGTTGAAGAATCGGGAGATGAGGAAATAAATTTCCTCCTTCCCTTTTATCAATGTTATTACGCCTTTGTGCGCGGCAAAGTGACGGGCTTTCAACTGAATGACCCCCATATCGCCCCGGCAAAAAAAGAAGAAGCCACAAGCCTTGCCGCAAAATATTTTGATCTTGCTTCTTCTTATGCCGCCCGTTTGCACGAACCGCGGCTCATTATCACGGCAGGTTTAATGGGAAGCGGGAAAAGCGCCGCCGCCAGAGAACTGGCGGAAATTACCGGAGCCTTTGTCATTCAAATGGATGCGCTGCGCAAAGAAATGCGTCATATTGACCCGGCAGAGCGGCATCTGGAAAATTTTGGTCATGGCATCTACGATGGAGATACGACGCAAAAGACTTATCAAAGGGCCTTTAACATGGCGGAAAAAACGCTGCGGGAAGGAAGATCGGTGATCATTGACGCTTCTTTTGCCAAAAGGGACCACCGTATCGCCGCCGGAAATATGGCGAAGACATTAAATATTCCCTTCCTGATTTTGGAGTGTGTCTGCCCGGAAGGGGAGATTAAAAAACGGCTGGAACAAAGGATTCAGCATAAAAATGAAGCATCCGATGGACGCCTGGAAATTTTCGCCGCACAAAAAGATAATTTTGAACCTGTTTCCGAATGCCAGCCCGGGGAACACTTTGTTTTAAACACAGCAGGCCCCCTGGATGAAATTGCGGAAAAAACCATTGAGATCGTCTTTCCCATACCCCGGTAAAGCGGCTGTCTGGTTATTCCAGAAGGGCAATCCAAGTCCGCGCCAGCGGGAAAATTCAGGCTGGGCGAAAGATAAAAATCCTGGATAAAGATAAAAACGCTTGCTTTCCCGCCGGAAAGTCTGACAGTTGATATGCGGGGGCGGAAAACGCCCCCAAAATGCTTTTTGGGAAAAATATGAAGATATTATTGCGAATAGTTATTATTTGTTCCATGCTGGCGGCATGTACGGTAAAACATAATTTTGACGAGGCCGCCTGGCGGGAACTGACGCTGTCCCATGACCGGAGCCTCCTTTACGCTCCCCATCACGATGAAGACGGTTATTTCAACCCCTGGCTGAGAAACGTTGAGCGCAAGGGCGGCTTTTGGGCCATGAAAATGAGCTATAAAGTGAAGGGGCCGGATTTTGCTGAGGCGAAATACGCCGCCGTGGAAAACGACTATGAGTATCTGGCGGCGGGGTCTGCCACTTTGAGCTTTGCGGGTCATACCACGTTTATTATTCAGATGAACGGCTCCACCATCCTGACGGATCCTTACTTTTCCGGCAGAGCCTTCATTATAAGGGACAAGGTGAAGCGCCGTTTCGATTTTGAAAAGGTGCCGGAGCGTCCGGTGGTGCTTATCAGCCATAACCACTATGATCATCTTGATGAATGTACGGTGGTGAAACTGATAGGGAGAAAAGCGGTCTTTATCGTCCCCCTGGGGCTTAAAGATTTTTTTGTCAGGCTGGGAGCGGCGGAGGTCTATGACCTTGACTGGTGGCAGGAAATCACGCTGGATGGGATAAAATATACCTTTCTTCCCGCCCAGCACTGGTCCAGAAGAGTAGGTCAGCCGAGGAATTCTACTTTATGGGGCGCTTTCATGATCGAAGGAAGTAAAAAGATATTTTTTTCCGGCGATACGGGCTATTTTATCGGCTTTAAAGAGTTTGGCGATAAATTCCCCGGTATAGACTATGCCCTTTTGGGTGTTGGGGCCTATGAGCCGCGCTGGTTTATGTATTATGCCCATAAGAATGTGGAAGAGTTCTTTTTGGCCGCAGACGATCTCGGCGCAAAGGTTTCTGTTCCCATGCACTTCGGTGTTATTGAACTTGGCAGGGAAAGCGTTCTTTATCCGCCTTACCGGCTGGATAAATACATGGATGAGAACCATGCCTACAGGGAGAAGGTGCGGATTATGAGGGTTGGGGAGTATATAACGTTGGAGGATGAAAATGAATAAGACAAAACTGGCGTTTTTTCTGTCCCTTTTATTTATGTTTGCGGCATTTCATGTTTACGCCGCAGGGGAGGAAGAAAGGATAAAGACGCTCATTGCCGCGGTTAAAGATACCCCGGCAGGGACGCAGTTTATACGCAACGGTAAGGCGTACAGCGCTGATGAGGCCGCATCCCACCTTAATCTGAAATATTCGCGGGCAAAGACGAGGGTGAAAACCGCAGAAGATTTCGTAAAGTATGTGGCGTCAGGCTCTTCGGTTTCGGGAGAAGAGTACCTCCTGCGGTATCCCGACGGAACAGCCGTTACGGCAAGGGCGTTTTTCACGGAAAGGCTGCGCAAACTGGAGAAGAACCACGGCTATTAGTTATAAGTTTTTTTCCTTTCGGGCGCGATTCTCGCGCCAGCGGGATAATCGCCGTCTATTATAACTTGCTCGCGCCGCTTTGTAATCGGTGTGGTGGATATGGTAGTGGCAATGGCCGCTCGCGCCGATTTGTAATCGGTGCGCTGGACATTACGGTGGCAATGATTATTGATGTCCTTTCAGGTGCGATCAATCGCTGTCCGCGCCATTCCCATTAGCTTCCGCATCAAGTCCCGCCGGGACGGCACTTTATTAACCGCAGGTTTTAACCTGCGGACGGAAAACGATACATGCCAAGTCCCGCAGGGGACGACACTTCTGTTCCCCGCTGGTGCTGGCATGTTGCCGCCCGTGTCGTTACCGTTCGCGCCGATTTGTAATCGGTGCGCTGTTATTTCCGCTGCCCATCGTTTCTGGTGAGGGGCGGATAGCCTGATGATAAAAAACTCTTGCATTTCTTTGCGGCGGTGGGTATTTTGAGAAGATCATTTGATTTATCATGTTTTGTGAGGAGTTTTTAAGAAAAGTGGAGAAAGTAATTAATTTTTCGCAAAAAGTGAATAATGCCAGCATATTTGGCATGATTTTTGCACTTACTTACTTACT
>JAITWQ010000008.1 GCA_031285215.1 Syntrophobacterales bacterium
GTCAGCTATCGCTACGGCAATCACATCTTGCCCGCTCCTAACACTACGCCTGAATCACTGGAGCTGCAGAAGATTTTGCGGCAAATGGCGGATGATAAAACTACCCATTGCATCGCCGAGGTTTCTTCCCATGCCCTTGATCTGGGGCGGGTGGATGATTGTGATTTTGATGTGGCGATTTTTACTAATCTTACCCAGGATCATCTTGATTACCATGGGACGATGGAGGCGTATTATCGGGCGAAAGAGCGTCTTTTCCATGATCTTATCCCTCACAGCCGCAAATCTCATCCTTACAGGAAAGTCATCAATGGTGACGATCCATGGGGTGTGCGCCTCATGAACAATGACAAAGAACAGGTTTTGACGTTTGGTCTCAGTTCCCGCCATGATGTCCGGGCTGATGACATTCACCTGTCCCTGGCCGGTATTGAGGCCCGTATTCACATTGGGGAAGCATCTTTTCCCATTGTTTCTTCCCTGACGGGTAAATTTAATCTCTATAATATTTTGGCGGCGGCGGCCGGCGCTTTTGCCCTTGATGTGCCTTTGACGGCGATAGGGGAAGGCATTGCCCGCATGAATGGCGTTCCGGGACGAATGGAGCGGGTGAGCGTATCGGGTGAGCCATGGGTCTTTGTTGATTACGCCCATACGGATGATGCCCTGAGCAAAGCGTTGGAAATGCTTGGCGTTTTTGGCAAAAACCGCCTTGTTACTCTGTTTGGATGCGGCGGAGATCGTGATCACGGGAAACGCTCCATGATGGGGAAGGCGGCTTCGCAGCTAAGCCATCGTGTTATCGTTACGTCGGATAATCCCCGCTCGGAGGAGCCCCTGGCGATTATCGGAGAGATTGAAAAAGGTATTTTGCCGGAAATGGCAAAAGTTCCTCCCGCCGAGTTGTTCAAAAACGGAAAACAGTCCTACTGCGTTATTCTCGACCGGCGGGAGGCGATTGAAACAGCCATCCGCCTGGCCCATGAGGACGATATTATTCTGATTGCCGGCAAGGGACATGAGGATTACCAGATTGTCGGCGGGAAACGCCTGTTTTTTGATGATCGTGTTACGGCGCGTTCCTGCCTGAACCAGCGCAAAAGGATGGAACAATGATGCAGGCATCCTCATTTTCCCTGACCGTTCAGGATATTGTTGACGCAACGCAGGGAACTCTCATCCGCGGCCGCATGAATAAAACGATTTCCGGCGTATCTGTGGACACAAGAGCGCTGAAGGCGGGCGACCTCTTTGTTCCCCTGGCGGGATGCCAGTTTGGCGGCTGCCATTTTCTTGCTCAGGCTGTCGCTTCCGGGGCGGGAGCTTTCCTGACGGAAAGGGCGGCGGCAAAAAACAACATTTCTTTCTCCGTTGAGGATGTTGCCGGAATTGAAGTTGATGATACTTTGACGGCTTTAGGAGATATTGCCCGCCACTGGCGCAGTCAGTTTAATATACCCATGATAGCCATTACGGGATCCATGGGAAAAACGGCCACGCGGGAGATGATCGCCGCGATTTGCGGGCAGGAAAAATCTATTCTGAAAACGGAAAGAAACTTTGATGACAGAGTTGATATACCTCTTACCCTTCTCCGCCTCCGTAAAGGAATAGATCTGGGTATTCTGGAGATGCAAACGGATACGCCCGGTGAAGTAGAGATACTTTCCCGCCTGATCAACCCTGATGTCGGCATTATCACCAATATCGGCGCGGCTTATCCGGAAGGATTCGGTACCATAGACGAGCTTCGTGAAGAAAAATGGCGGCTTTTCGAGGTGATGGATCAGGGGGGGACGGCCATTTTCAATCTTGATAATCCCGGCATAAGAATCCTTGCCGAATGGTGGCGGGGGGACAAAATAACCTGTTCCCTTTCTTCCGCCGCGGATATTACGGCCAGCGATATCTGCCGTGTCGAATCGTCAAGGACCAGTTTTCGTATTCACCTGGGCGGAAAATCCTTTCCCGTCGTTCTGCCCGTCCTCGGGCGTCATAATGTCCGCAATGCCCTGCTGGCCGTAAGCGCCGCACGGGCGCTTGGTTATTCTCCGGAGATGATTGTGGAAACGCTGAATACTATACGCCCCTTTGAAGACAAACTGAAAATCGTTACCCTGAATAACGGAACGCGTCTGATTCAGGACAGCCATGCGGCCATGCCCCTTTCCGGCGGAGATACGTTAAGAGTTATGGCTGAACTTTCCGGTCATCGCAAGCGTATCGTTTTTCTGAACGACATGCTGGAATTGGGGGAAAAGGCCGCGTATTTTCATGAGGATTTTGGCAGAAAGCTCGCCTGGTCAGGCGTTCATGTCCTCTTTCTCCGGGGAGAGTTTTCGCAGATAACGGCTCAGGCCGCGATGGAAGAGGGTATGGATCGCGAAATGATTTTCTTCGTGAATGAGCCGCAAGAGGCGATGCCTGTCATACGTGATGTTGCCGGCAAGGATGACTGGATTCTCTTAAAGGGATTCCGGGATATGAATTTGAACGAGTTGCTGCCCGCCGTCTGATTTCTTCATGGTCAGAGAAGGGCAGGGAAGGAAAAAAAGAAAGAAGAACACATGCTTTATCATCTCCTGTATCCGCTGCATACAACCTTTTCTTTTTTTAATGTCTTTCGTTACATTACCTTCCGTACTATCTGCGCGGCCATCACCGCTCTGATCATCTGTTTTATTATCGGTCCCTGGCTTATCCGCAAACTGCAAAGTCTCAAGGTCGGCCAGTCCATTCGCGAAGACGGGCCCCAAAGCCACCAGGCGAAAAAAGGAACGCCTACCATGGGAGGGATACTGATTATCTTTGCCGTGGTCATCTCCACGCTTTTATGGTCGAATCTGACCGTTTCCTACATTTGGCTGGCCCTTCTTGCCCTTGTCGGATTTGGCGTCATCGGTTTTTGCGACGATTACCGTAAACTTGCCCGGCAGGACAGTAAGGGTATCTCCGCGAAGGTCCGCCTCTTTGCGGAAATTGCCATTGCCTCTTTCATTGCCGTTGTTCTCTATGCGCATCCTGATTTTGGTCATGCCATTACCATTCCGTTTTTTAAGACCTTTTTACCCGATATAGGCATTTTCTATATCTTTCTGGCGGTTTTTATTATCGTCGGAACGGCCAATGCGGTCAATCTGACAGACGGCCTTGACGGTTTGGCTATTGGGCCGGCGATTACATGTTTTATGACTTATCTTTTGTTCAGTTATCTTGTCGGCAATATCATAATCGCTCAGTATCTTCAGATTCCCTTCGTTTCCGGTGCGGGAGAATTGACCATTTTTTGCGGCGCTGTTGTGGGGGCGGGAATCGGTTTTCTCTGGTACAACACCTATCCGGCTGAGG
>JAITWQ010000100.1 GCA_031285215.1 Syntrophobacterales bacterium
TCTCCCCAGACGTTTTGTTCGGGGTACGAAAACCGCAAGTCAATTTTACGTAAAATATCGCAAATTCAATATAATTCATCTTGACAAAAGGTTGGCAGTAAATCACATTCGCACGGTGACTACTGATTTGATGCGCCCATTTCGGCGCGGCTGTTACGGTAATCGGAAATTACAGATCAAGCTTGTGGGGATTCCTACAAGTATTGAACCAAAAGGAGATCATAATGACATACAGGGTTTTTATTCATGGGTTGGAAAGCAGCGGGCAAGGAGCGAAAGGGGTCTTCTTCCGCGAGCGTTATCCCGATATGCTGGTAGAAGACTATGAGGGAACTTTTGCCGCGAGGATGGAAAAGCTCAATGGCCTCCTTGCGGGGAAAGAGGAGCTTATCCTTGTCGGATCAAGCTACGGGGGGCTTATGGCGGCTGTTTACACCTTTGACCATCCGGAACAGGTCAAAAAGCTGATCTTGCTAGCACCCGCTCTCATGCTGACGGAGTTTGCGCCGTACCAAGGGAGACGTTTAACCTTACCCGTAAAACTCTACCATGGCCGCCAGGATGAGATTGTGCCTCCGGAATCGGTAAAGGAAATCGCCGCCGCCGCGTATGCAAATCTGGCGTATCATGCCGTGGATGATGATCATTCCCTTCATGCCACTTTCGCCGCTATGCCCTGGGATATTTTGTTAAAAATCTGAACAAGTGATGCGGGGCGGTCATGAAGAAAAAGACAGAAAAAGCCAAAACAGATGAAGCAAAGAGTGATCACTTTGTGAATTTTATGGACGATTTTCAGGCCCTCTGGCGTGGATTTTTTGCGGAACAAATTCGTACCTTCCATGAGGGTACATCTTCGCTTTTTTCTGCTAAAAGCAAAAAAGAATTTCATGACCTTTACCGCAAGGTTATCCATGATAAAATTCATCATTTTCTCCGTAATATGGCGGTAGGACCATTGCGGGAATATCAGGAGAAAGGCAGTCGTCTGGGAGAGGCATGGGAAAAATGGGAACAGTCCTGTCAGGATTTCTTTACCCTTTTAAGCGTCCCTGTGGAAGAGGCGTGGAAAGAGTTGGAAAGGGAATGGGCTGCCGGAGAAACGAAAGGCAAGGAAACACTCTCCCCTGACGCGATCTTTTCCCGCTGGATTGAAATTCTGGAGGGGCATTACATGGCCCTTTATCAGTCAGAAGAGTTTGTGTCCGCCATGAACCGGGCCTTGCAGCGTTCCGCCGATCTCATTAAAGCCCGCATCGCCCTTGAGGATGATTTCCGCAAATATCACCATCTGCCCACCTTGCAGGAAATGGATGAACTTTATAAAGATCTCTATTCTCTGCGCAAGCGCGTTGAATTTCTGGAGAAGGCGCAGAAAAGAAAAGGGAAATCCCATGGCGCGCCCTGACGAATCTCCTGCCGCCGTTATAGAACGTCTCCTTAATCAGTTCCAGAAGATAAGCGGCGGGTCTTTGGCGGAGATTCTTACGCGGGAAATTCCTGCCAGGATTGGCGAAACTCCCTGCGAAATCGTTTATGCGGAAGACCGCCTGCGCCTTAAACATTACCAACCCGAAAAAAAGATCATTAAAACTCCGCTCTTGCTCGTTTATGCCCTGATTAACCGGGAGACCATGCTTGATCTGGAGCCGGACCGCAGTGTGATCCGCCGCCTGCTGCAAGGGGGCGTGGAAATTTACATGGTTGATTGGGGAACGCCAACGAGAAAAGACCGTTTTTTGACCATTGACGATCATGTCAACGGTTATATGGACCGCCTGGTGGATGTGGTTCGCCGCCGTCACCGCATCGCCAAAATCAATATGATGGGCGTGTGCATGGGAGGCACCTTTGCCGTCATGTACAGCGCCTTACATCCGGAAAAAATTCGCAACCTGATCACATCTGTTACTCCCGTCCAGTTTGACACGGATAAAGGCCTCCTTCATCGCTGGATGAAAGAGCTTGACGTTGATCGTCTCGTTGACGCCATGGGTAATATTTCGGGTGATTTTTTGAATATGGCCTTTCTCATGCTGAATCCGGCCCGTTTGGTCGTGGAAAAATATAAAAATTTTTTTGATCACCTGGATGACATCTCTTTTCTGGAAACTTTTCTGCGGATGGAAAAATGGATTTTCGACAGTCCCGATGTGCCCGGTGAAACTTTTCGCCAATATGCCAGGGATTGTTATCAGAAAAATCTTCTCATTCAGAACAAAATGGAATTGGAAGGTCAACGAGTTGATCTAAGGCGCATTACCATGCCCGTTCTTAATTTTTACGCCCGGGAAGATCATCAGGTTCCCCCTGAGGCGTCCATCCCCCTCATCGAAAACATCGGCACTCGCGATGGGGAGAACGTCTCTGTCCCCACGGGTCATATCGGTATTTACGTCAGCAGCCGCGCCCAGGAAGAATTTGTCCCCCGTATTGTGCGCTGGCTTCAGGCGCGGGAACCGCGGAAAACAAGAGGAGAATAAAACAAGGGTCTCCGTGTTTAGCGTGGACGCTCTTTGGCAAACC
>JAITWQ010000167.1 GCA_031285215.1 Syntrophobacterales bacterium
CCGGCGTATCCCAGGGAGTGGGGCTCACTTTTCTGGAAGATTTGGCCAAACGCACCTTACCACAGGGATATTCCATTGATTACGCGGGGCAATTACGGCAGTTTACCCAGGAATCCGCCGATCTGATCGTTACCTTTTTCTTTGCCCTCCTGATCATTTTCCTTGTTCTGGCCGCCCAATTTGAAAGTTTCCGCGACCCGGTCATCATTCTCATTACGGTACCCCTGTCCATTTTCGGCGCTCTTATCTTCATCTCTCTGGGAGTGGGCATGGCCAGTATCAACATCTATACCCAAGTCGGACTCCTTACCCTGGTTGGCCTCATCAGCAAACACGGTATTTTAATCGTTGAATTTGCCAATAACCTGCAAAAACAGGGCATGGAAAAACGCAAAGCCATCGAAAGCGCCGCGTCCATCCGTTTAAGGCCGATTCTTATGACGACGGCGGCCATGGTCCTGGGCGTTCTACCACTGATTATGGCCAAGGGAGCGGGAGCAGCCAGCCGCTATAATCTGGGCCTTGTCATTGCGACAGGCATTGCCATTGGAACTTTGTTTACCCTGTTTATTGTTCCCGCCATATATATGCTCCTCGCATCGGATCATTCCAAAAAGAGAATGGCCCGCAATGAAAACGGTACGGGTATGACGGGCGTTACCTGAGGTTACGCCGGGAATTGATTGCAAATCTGTTCTGATGGAGAATATGCCTGTTTGCACTTATCGCGGCGTACAATACTGATGTGGAAAAACGACGAAAAACGCTTGTTTTTTCGGCTCACATCACTATAATCAGCGGATGATTTACGTAATGATCGCCTGCGCAGACGGAGCAGCGAAAGTTTATTATGTATAAAAAGCTGCCGGGGCGGAAAAGGTAATGTTTATACCGCTTTTCCGTGATCGCAGGAGTTGAGGGATTTTCACTTGCCATGAAGGCCATATACGCGCCGTGGAGAATGACGTACTTGAAATCAACAAAGCCAGACGGCTGTGTTTTCTGTAAAGACTCGCTTCGTTCCGGCGATTTGATTCTTTTGGAGGCAAAAACAGCCTACGTGATGTTAAATCTTTATCCATACATTAACGGACATCTGATGGTCATTCCCTACCGCCATGTCTGCAAGTTGGATGATTTGTCGCCGGAGGAAAAGCTGGAGCTGTTTGAACTCACATCCATGGGGGTTAATGTCCTGAAAAAGACCCTCAACCCGGAAGGATTCAACATTGGCATTAACCTTGGCAAACCGGCGGGGGCCGGCGTGGACGACCATGTTCATATCCATATTGTTCCCCGTTGGACAGGAGATACTAATTTTATGACCATTATCGGGGAAGTACGGGTTATTCCCGACGATCTGCAGAAAACCTGGGACAGCCTCGCCCCCCATTTCAAAAACGCATATGAAGGAGGAGCCTTATGATGAAAGTTGTCTACACGGTTCTCGCCATGTTATTGATTCTTTTTATTATTACCTTTTCTTTAGACAATACTGTGCCCGTAAAGGTGCAATATTACGGTTTGTTTGCCGTTGAATGGCCCGTTTATTTGCTTCTTTTCGTATCGTGCATGCTGGGTATCATTTTTACGGGATGTCTTGGTATGGTGGAAAGATTCCGTCAGAGCAGAATCATTGCCCGTTTAAATAAAAACATTCGTGACTTGCGAAGAGATATCCGCCTTTACGAAGAAGCCAAAGGGACAGTAACAACAACGGCGGAAAAGGAAGAAGATCCTTTGTAAACCATCTTCTTGCGTAATTCTTTATTTTTCCTCGCCAAAGAAAATATCGTGTTATGAGTAAAGTCACGGCCATTATACCAGCAAGCGGCGCTGGTGTCCGAATGGGGCAAAAAACGGCAAAACCTTATCTTGTCCTGGATTCCATCCCCATTATTGCCCATACCCTTCGCGTCTTTGAGGCGTCGCCCCTTATTGACGCCGTCATTCTCGTTGTGCAGGATAACGACAGAGGATATGTCAACGGCGGTATTATCAGGCCCTTTGCTTTCGCGAAGGTTACAGACGTCATTTCCGGCGGTGAGATGCGGCAGGATTCCATCAATAACGCCCTCTCCTTTTTGGATGACGATCATGACATGGTTGTGGTCCACGACGGCGTAAGGCCGCTCCTTGAACATTGCCTTCTGGAAGATGTCATTGAAACGGCGCGGGACGCAGGAGCGGCGGTGGCCGGCGTACCCGTTAAAGACACCTGCAAAACCATTGATTCGCTTTTCTTTGTCCGGCAAACCATTGACCGTGCCGGTCTGTATCAAATCCAAACGCCCCAGGCCTTTAAAAAGGACATCCTTCTGGCCGCCTATAAAGAGGCGTATCAAAGCGGTTTTTACGGTACCGACGACGCCTCCCTTGTTGAACGCATGGGATTACCGGTTAAAGTGGTCATGGGAAGTTATGAGAACATCAAAATTACCACCCCAGATGATCTCCTCCAGGCGGAACTCATTGTTAAGGGAAGAAAATCATCGAGGACGGCTCCATGAAAATCGGTTTTGGTTACGACAGTCACCGTTTTGCGGACAATCGCCCCCTGATTCTCGGCGGCATTTTGATTCCTGCGGAAAGGGGTCTGTCCGGCCATTCCGATGCCGACGTTTTGGTCCACGCCCTTTGTGACGCCATTTTGGGCGCTCTGGGCGAGGACGACATCGGCTGTCATTTCCCTGATACGGATCCGGCCTATAGAAACATCTCCAGCCTCATTCTTTTGGAAAAAATAAAAAACCTCATGGATAAGAAAGACTGTGCCATCAGCAATATTGATGTGACCCTTGTTCTGGAAACGCCTAAAATTCGTCCTTTCGTGGTCGATATGAAGAACAAACTGGCGCAAACCCTGAATATCAATTCTGAACAGATCAATATCAAGGCAAAAACCAACGAAGGGATGGGGTTTATCGGGCGCAGGGAAGGCATGGCCGCCTTTGCCAACGTCCTTCTGGAAAGGAAATAAAATGCAAAACAGCCCCGTGCGCGTTCGTTTCGCCCCCTCTCCCACGGGAGAATTACATATCGGCAATGCCAGAACCGCCCTTTACAACTGGCTTTTCGCCAGACATCACGGAGGACGCTTCATCCTGCGCATTGAGGACACAGATCAGGAGCGCTCCACCGCCGCCTTTCGCCGCAATCTCATTGACGATCTGCGCTGGCTGAACATTGATTGGGACGAAGGGCCGGAAAAGGAAGGCGATTACGGCCCCTATCTCCAGTCGGAGCGCCTGAATATCTATCACTCTTACCTGCAAAACCTGATGGACGAAGGCCTTGTCTATCCCTGTTACTGCACGGAAGAGGAACTGGCGGAAGAGAGAAAACGCCTCCTTGCCATGAAAAAGATGCCCCGTTACTTGGGGAAATGCCGCGCCATGACCAAAGACGAACGGGAAGAGCGGGAAAGGCAGGGTGAAAAACCGGCCTACCGCTTCAAAGTGGGACGGGAAAAAATAGAATTCAATGATATGATCCGCGGCCCCATGCAATTTGACGGCGAGGCCATCGGCGATTTCATCGTGATGCGCTCCAGCGGTCTGCCGGCCTACAATCTGGCCGTCGTCATTGACGATCATCTGATGAAAATAACCCATATTATCCGGGGGGAGGATCATCTTTCCAATACGGCCTCCCAGCTCATGCTCTACAATGCCCTGGGATTTCCCCATCCACGTTTTTGTCATCACTCCCTGATTTTAGGAACAGACCGCGCCAAATTAAGCAAACGCCACGGTTCTGTAAGCGTGGGCGAATTCCGGAAAAGGGGTTTTCTGCCGGAAGCCATGGTCAATTATTTCGCCATTTTGGGAAGCTCCCTTCCCGGCGGTGAAATCCATTCCCTTCAGGAAACGATCAGCCTGTTCCGTATAGAAAACCTGGGCAGGGGCGGCGCTGTTTTTGATGAGGGGAAATTGAAATGGGTCAATACAACATATCTTCGCGGCGACACCCCCGCATCCTTCCGCAGACGCATGACGCCCCTTTTATCTCCTTACCTTCTTGGCGGTTTGCCGCCGGAAAGAATTGACGCCTTTCTTGATCTGATCCGCCCCAATATGGATAATATCCATGACTTGGAGCGCTATATGTCCCTCCTTGCGGAAGAGCCTTTTCAGGCAGACCATGATGCCGCCCAGGTTTTGTCCCAGCCTCAAAGCCGGGAAATTCTTACGGCCCTGTACCAATTACTTTCCCCCTTGGATTCCTTCACCTTGTCCAATCTGGGGCAGGTCTTTAAAACCCTTGCCGCCATGACGAATATGAAAGGGAAGGAACTATACATGCCCATTCGCGCCGCCATCACCGGTATAACCTACGGGTCGGAAATGGATAAGCTCCTCCTGTTTATGGACAGGGACTTGATTTTGAAACGCCTGGGGAAATTAGTTGCCAGCTATACTGCGAACAATGACACATAGGCAATCGCCGCAGGATGATTTTAAAATGGAATAATTGTCATTTGTGAGGTGGAACAATCCGTTGATTTCTTCTAAAAAATATCGTATTGAAATATATTCTACAGAGCAGTGATATTTCTGAAAAATTTTCAAAAGAAAGAAGGAAAATGTTTATGAAGCGAGTGATAATTTTTTTGGCGTTATTTGTCTTTTTATCTCCGGCCTATGCCCAGGATCTCATGCGTGAAGGGCT
>JAITWQ010000221.1 GCA_031285215.1 Syntrophobacterales bacterium
ATGCAGGAAAAATCCCAATTCGCTGCCGTCGGCGAGCTTATTGTCGGCGTTGTAATAAAATTCTCCTTTTTCGCATGGTTTGGCCCAGTCTTCCTTTGGCGTGGAAAGGAAGAAATCGGCCAAAATGCCGCAGCAGGCGGAAAACATTTCGGAACTTTCCGCAGCGTGGCTCAACAGCGTCTGGATTATATTGCAGGCGAGGAAATAGTATTTCCCTCCGTGCTCCTTTTTCAGAAAACTCTTTATCTCGTCATAGCCAAGGTTCTTTTTGATAAGATTGCGGGCAAAGGGTTTGTAATCCAGGTCGTAAGAGCCGTCGTAGCTGCTCACGTATTCAGCGTAGGAGATTTTTATCATGGCCAGCAGATGCGCCCTGTTTTTTGCAAACCAGCCGCTCCAGACTTCGCCAAGGGCGTAATCTTCCATGCGCACCTGGCGGCCTTCCTGATTGTCCGTCACCGTATGCAGCCAGCGCGTGTTTCCCAGTATGCAATCTTCCGTGCCGACGTAGGTATGGATGGCTTTGTATTCGTAGTCCTTATGCTCTTCGATTAATGCCGTCAGTGACGCAAAGACCTTTATCATTTCCTTTGCGCCTGTACTACGGAATGCCCGCAGATCATATTTACCATCCCGTTCAATAGGCGGCAGCGCCGGGAAATACGCCGGGTCGTAAAGACCGAAACCGTTTTCCGCCGAATATTCCGGCGATGAAGCGTCCGTCATGCTTTTTATGATGATTGCCTCCGCCTCCGTCGTTTTCGGCATGGAGGCGAGGAATTCGTGGATGGCGGCATCGGCGATGGCGCCGTTTTTTTTCGCGCCGGAGAGCAAATCCAAAGCGGCAAGGCGTTTGTTGTCGTTTTTGGCGGCGATGAGACGCGATATGGAGGACATGACGGCGGCATCTCCGGCGTTGCGGATGACCTCCAGGACAGTCTGGCGTATCTCGCCGGTTTTGAGCGCTAAAAGCTCTTCGACTTTGACAATTTCGGAATCATCCAGAGAAATTCCCTTCAATAACTTCACGGCGCGGACGCGGACGGGCATACTCTTATCCCCAAGGCATCCGAAAAGAAAATCCCTGCTCGTGCTGCTTAGCTTTCCGCCGCTAATTTCACGGGAGATGAAGAAACTAAGGAAATCGCCTCTGTTATTGGAGTCGGCAAAGGGGAAAAGTTCTATCAGCCGTTTTTGTTTCGCCGCGTTGAAATCGTAAACCCCAAGAACCATCATCATTTCATAGACGCTGCCGCGCGTCAGGGTGAAGCCGCACCAGTCGAAAGGTTTGCCCATGATGTTATGGCCGTCTTTGGGGATTTTTTCCATAATCTCTGCCAAACGTGAAAAATGCTTCTCCCGGGTAGATTTATTTTTCAGGCATTCCGGATATTTACCATGGTCAATCTGCTTTTCCTTGTCCTCGTTCCAGTAACCCTCCGTAATACTGTGGAGTTTCAGGTTATAGCTTTGCAGAATGAGGGTCAGAATATCCATGTCTGTTTCGCCAAGACAGTCCCCCGCCAGCCGCACGCCGTTTTCACTGCTTCCGGTTTCGTTGAGGAAATACGCTCCCGCCATCTTTTGGTACTTCTCGCCGCGCATGTACCGTTCAATGTGCGTGTGCAGGTTTTGAATGGAAAATACCGACTCCGCCCACATGGCGGCGTACATCTGCGTCACGTCCGCACTGCCGATAGCGTCTTTACGTTCGGCGTCATTTTCCATATATGCGTAACCGAGTTTCAGCAGTTTCTCGACGGCGCGCCTGTCGGAATAGTCATAACCCAACCCCATCCAGACGCAAACCGCCCGCAGGGTTGCGGAAAACCGCAGCAAATCGTTTTCCAGTACGGCTTTGATGATGACCTTGAAATAATCCAGAACTCCGTCGTCAGCGGTTTCGAGAATGGCCTGCCGCAGCCCTTCCTGTAGTTTCGCGGCCAGGAGAAGGTTCTTCATCAGCCCGTGAAGCTCCGCGTTACGGCTCATGGCCACGCCGCGGATAAGTTCATGACTGACGGCGCGGGTGTTATTTTCGGAGAGGATAATGTCTGTAACGGCGTCAATGACGTCTTTGTCATGCTGATCTATTTTCAGCGCGATCAGCATCGATATTGTCCAATAACCGGGACTTTTGTAATGTTTCTCCTGCTTTTGGTCATCGCTCATTTGGAGAGACGTCAGCAAATCAAACTCTTTCCAGTTAAAATTGACCTCATTCGCAAGATTAAGGAGCTTGTCATAATAATCTTTGGGGTCGCGGGAACGGCAGGAGCGCCGGTAGGTGGATGGCTCATAGGTATATTCTTCAAGGCGCATCACGATGGCAGAGAGTTCGGCAGCGGTCTTTTTGGGCAGAGCCGCCTCAAAAAGTTTTTTCAGCCCGCCGTTTAACGCGTCTTTCATCGTTTTCGCGCCGGATACGGCTGCCCAAACTATTTTTTGCAGCTGCTCCCATGATTGTTTCCCGTCTTTGCTGCCAAACAATTTTTTCAGATCAAACATATTTCCCTCCCCGTGTTTCCCATATTCTACCACATCCTTCCTGCCAGCATGGTCAGGCGGATGAACGTGATTTCGTCGCCGTCTTTCAGCTCTGCGGGAACGCCGTACTCCTTTTCCTCATCGTTAATAAACAACTTGAATATGCCGTCGCGGAAGCAGGAAAGCGCGTTTTCCACGGCAAGGTCTGCGTCCTGGCTGTTCTCATTCTTGCGGTCGTTAAAACCGATTTTGCCGGTCTTTGCGCCGTTTGCCAGGCCGTCGTCTGTGAGATAGGGAAACAGCGGCGCATCTACTGTTTTTTTGTTGTATTCGTCCACATTACGCCGGACAATACTCGCAATGAGGGCGTTTGACGTGGCAATATGTTCGTCAATCACGCAGGGAGCGCGTTCAATAAGGGGCTTGCGTTTTGAAAGGGCTTTGATTTTCAGGTAAACGGTCATTTGGGCCTCCTCCTTAAATTCCCCTCATGCTATGCCTTGTTATTTTCTCACAGGAAACAGTTTGTCATGTTGTTAACAATATGAAATGAACACTCCGTCCAGAGGAGGGGAATGCAAAACATAAGAAAAACTGAACAGACACCGCCTTTCCCCTTATTACCAGTAAGTAATCAATTAACGGCAAATGGGATTGAAAAGGTGCTTTAATCTATAAAATTATCCTGATGGGACGTCAAACGCTTTTTTTCGCGCGGCGGCTCCAGGCGGTTGGGTCGCGCAGCAGTTCTTCCGTATCCTTCAGAGAACTGTAATGTTCATGTTCGATGTTGGCCATAAGGTTGAAGAAAGCCTTCTCATTGGGTTCTGTGGCCGCCTGCTTCATCAGGTCGTAGTACATGACGCCCTCGCACTCAAAATCAATGGCGGCGCGAATGGCTTCCAGATCATCCCTGTCCGGCCGGGGAAAATCCGGTAATTGTTGCAGTACATCCTGTAAAACATTTTGCACTTTTGTTTTGCTGACTTTAAGGGGAATGGCCGCAGGCCAGGCCTGATTTTGCTGCCACACTTCATGGAGTTCCTTTAAACGTTCGTAATGTTCCGCCTCCTCTTTGGCGATGGCCTCAAACATGGCCTTACTCAGGGGATTATCCGTTCTTTCCGCGCTAAATTTATAAAACTCACCTTCTTCCGTTTCGTTACTCAAAGCAATTTCCAAGGCATCCAATCTGTCTCTCATCGTTACTCTCCTTTGATTTTGCGGATGTTATCCTTAATGATTTTCAGGGTATTTTTTCCCGGATCAGAAATAATATTACCTAACACGGCGCTCTGAAAGGGGTCAAGCAATTATTCCCTCTTACCGTTCCTTCGTATAAACGGCGATGTTCTGGCAGTGATCGGCAACTCGCTCCAGCTGCGTCAAATACTCCACAAAGACCGGCCCCGCATTATCGGAACAGATGCGGTTATGAAAACGGACAAGATGATTTTCTTCGGCGAGTTTCGTTTTTGCATCAATTTGTTCTTCCTGTTCCGTGATTTTCAGAATCAGGCTATCGTCAACCCGCATGTGGTCGCCGCCATGCTCCAGAAGGACATGGGTCATGGTGAGATTATCCGCAATCAGAGCCTCAATTTCCTGCAATTCCTGGTTGGCATCGGCGGAAAAGGATATTTTCGCGAAGTGCATTTCCCGGATAAGCTCCAGCATGTTCGTAACGTGATCGCCGATTCGTTCCATATCGTCGGTCATGTAGGTATAAGTAAAGAGCCGCTGCCGCTGCTCTTTAGTCAGGGGATAATGGGACAGTTTGCGGAGATAACTGGTAATCTGGCGGCGCAAATGGTCAACAACCAGCTCAAAATAGCCGACATTGCGGTCTCTGCCCTGGTCGTAGCGCAGGCGGAGATCAACAGTTTCATGGAACATCTTGATGCCCATGGTAAATTGCCGTTCCAATTCTTTTCTGGTACATTCCAGGGCAACAGGGGGGTCAATAAGAAGCTTTTCGTCCAGATATTCAGGGGTAACAGGCAGTGTTTCTTCTTTGCCCGGTACCAGCCATTCCACCATACGGGCAAAAGGCTTCAGTACAAAGAAGAAAATAACGGCAATAAGAAGGTTAAGGAGGAGATGCCCCAGAACGATCTGCTGGGGGATGTTCCCATAGGCAAGGCTCTGCAAAAACGTGATAGTCAGGGGAAGAAAGATCATCAGAATCACTCCGCCGGTCAGTTTAAAGAGGGCGTGAGATACGGCCGTGCGCTTTCCGTTAATACCGCTGATGAGGCTGGCCATCAGGGCGGTGATGGTGGTGCCGACATTGGCGCCGAAAACGATGGGAAGCGCCGTATGGAGGCTGATAATATCCTGCTGCGCCAAAATGACGAGAATACTGATGGGAATAACGGAGGCGTGTACCAAAGCAGTAAAGAAAAGGCCAATGGCGAAACCGAGGAGGGGAGGCGTTGCCTCTTGAAAGAAACTTAAAAAGAAGGGGCTGTCTTTCAAGGGAGCCGTTGCCCCTGCCGTCAGACCGAGGCCGAAAAACAGAAGGCCGAAATAGAAAATGATTTCCCCAGGAGATTTCCAGCGCGGGTCTTTCATGAACCAGAGACTGCCGCCGATGACGATAAAAATGGGTGAGAAGTCCGTAATTTTCCAGACGACGAGCTGAACCGTAATAACGGTTCCCACATCCGCCCCCAGGAGGATGGCCAGGGAATGGTAGAAGGAAATCAAGCCCGCGCTGACCATGCCCACGGTCAGAACAGTTGTGGCGGAACTGCTCTGGAAAAAAAGGGTGGTGATAAACCCTGTCATAAGCCCGGAAAACGGCCGCTGGACAATGTATTGGATATATTTGCGGATGCGGAACGTAAACAGCCTCTGAACAGCTTCGCTAAGCTGCACCATGGCGAAGAGAAAGAGAATAAGTCCGGCGCAGAGTGTAAAGATGGTTTTCATCATGTTCCGTCCGCCAATTTGCGGACGCCATCGCGGTTAAAACCGGAGCCGCCAGAAATTTCTGCCGTTTCCTGTACAATGTCGTTCCCGCTCGCCGCGTCCTGCTTTGCCATTATCCCGTCAAGTACCATGATACAGTCCTGTATTCTTTCATGAAGGTCTTTTCTGTTAAAACTCCGAAGTATCCCAACATCAGGGTGTGCCTGCCCGAGGGGATTTCATAAATGAACAATCGCCGCCGCGACAGCGTCAATCACTTTCATCATTTGAGGAATATCTAAAGTGTCCATTGTGTCGGATTTTTGATGATAGTTGTGGTTCCGGTAAAATGACGTGTCGGTAATCATAAACGCGTCATAGCCGAACTTCCAATAGTTCAGATGGTCGGAATAATCAATGCCGGTCATTCCCCATGGCGGCATTTTGATGGTGTGTGTTTTAATGTCCGCCGCCTTTTTGAAATTTGCCCAAAATTCTTTTAAAAACTTCCCTGAACCAACCTTTCCGACAAGGCCGATAAAGTCTCCCTTATTGCCGTAAATATATTTCATTACTCCGGCGGGATAGGATTGCGAGCCGGGTTTGTCGTCGAAATAACCGATCATCTCCAGTGCAGCCATGCCGTAAACAGGCGTCCCCGCATCGTGGAGCGACTTTGCATGGATGTAGCTGCCCATATTTTCCGTTTTGAAAAAAGGCGGCTCTTCGAGGCTGTATGCCACAATTTCGACCGGGTAATTCAGTTTTTCCTGCGACAGCATGCGCACTAACTCCAACAATCCAACCACGCCGCTGGCATTGTCGTCCGCGCCTTCCTGATTTCCGGCAACGTCATAATGCGCGCCAATTACCACCAGAGGCGTATTGCTGGCGCTTCCCAGACGGCATATCACATTTCTGTATGTTTCACCGTTTACCTGATACGTTTGGTAGCGGGTTGTGTCCGTATATTGGCTGAACACGGAAAAAATATACTCTGCCGTCTGATCAAGCAAAGGAACATTTTCATAATTGCGATAGCCATCGGTTTTGGTAATGGCTTTCAAATGCTGCTCAATCAGCGCACTATCCGCCGGCGCATGGAGTTTCAGCGTGACCGGTTTTCCGCTGCATCCCGAAATGAAGACAACCAGTCCCAGCATGGTCAATGTTTTGCGCATATTTGTCTCCTTAAAACATTATACATTATGTCAAATTTTCCCCGCGCCTGGTTTTTACGCATAAAGATTGATTTTACCGCAGAATGTCGTAATATGGTATCATTTTATAGAGGGAAAGCGATCTGGAAAGTTTCCGCGCCAGTTGGCGTCGCCCCAAATGGCACATTCTGGTGCAGCGAGAAGATCACAGCGCAGAACATTACAAAACAGAACAAAATTAACCCTTATAACCCGTACTGTCCGACAGCCGCATCAATCACGCACAGGCGATCGTTTTTCGGATGTAATGAATGAGCGGGCAAAACAACCGGACCGTGTCATACATATTTTTATAAATTCATTCCCACCAGGTAATCATCATACTCTTCTTGGGTACTCCGGGTGTTTTTGTATGCGTCCTCAATGTGCGCGTTGAGACGGTCGCCCCTGCAAAACCAACCAACAACTTAAAACTAACAACTGTT
>JAITWQ010000134.1 GCA_031285215.1 Syntrophobacterales bacterium
TTTTCGTTTCCTCCATGAGGGCGTCATGGGGATAGACGCGATTCACCAAACCAATTTCGTAGGCCCTTTGGGCATTAATCTGGTCACCGCCGAGAATGAGTTCTTTCGCCCGGCCCATCCCGATCAAGCGGGTCAGCCTTTGTGTTCCTCCCCAGCCGGGAATAATACCCAGAAGAATCTCCGGCTGGCCAAAGACCGCCTTTTCTGAGGCAAAGCGCATATCGCAGGCCATGGTAATTTCCGTTCCTCCTCCTAAGGCGTAACCATTCACGGCGGCGATAGAAGGTTTGGGCATGGTTTCAATCAAGCGCATTGTTTCATGTCCAAGTTCCATAAAGGCCAGAATTTCAGATGCCCGCATGTCTTTCATCTGGGAGATGTCGGCGCCGGCGACAAAGGCCTTTTCTCCGGATCCGGTTAAAATGACCGCTTTGACGTTATCATCTTTTTTACAGGCGAGGGCGGCATCGTACAGCTCTTCCATCGTTTCGCTGTTCATGGCGTTCATGGCCTTGGGCCTGTTGAAGGAGATGGTGGCCACGCCTTCTTCAAGGGAAAATAAAATATTTTTGTATGACATGGGAAGCTCCTTGGTTTGTGCTGTTATTTTATGTAGCGAAGGGGATGTCCCACGCCTTGCCGCCTTTGTGACGCCAAGACATGGGACATAAGATTTTTAAAGATACACTGTGCGCAAAATCGCGCTGAAAACGTATTATCTTTTGTTATGTCCTCTGGGGAAAGACGTTACACTCTTTCCAAAACGATGGACATACCCTGGCCTCCGCCAATGCACATGGAGGCAAGACCAAGATTAGCGTTTTTCTCCTGCATCTGCATGGCCAGGCTATAAGTGATGCGGGCGCCGGTGCATCCGATGGGATGGCCGATGGAAATACCGCTGCCGTTAATATTGCACTTATCCATGTCAACGCCAAGCTCACGTACACAGGCGATAGCCTGGCAGGCGAAGGCTTCGTTCAGCTCAATAAGATCAATGTCCTTTATGGTCAGACCCAACTGTTTGAAAAGTTTTCGTGTCGCCGGAATGGGGCCAAGACCCATGTACGCGGGGTCAACACCGCCGCCGGCAAAACCTTTGATCTTTGCCAGAGGTTTCAGGCCCAGTTCTTTGGCTTTATCGGCGCTCATAACGACAACTGCGGCGGCGGCATCATTGATGCCGGAAGCGTTGCCTGCGGTTACGGTTCCTGTTTTAACGAAGGCCGGAGCTAATTTAGCCATTTTCTCAAGGCTTGTGTCCATGGGGCGTTCGTCAACATTGAAAATGGTAGGATCGCCCTTTTTGGAAGGGATGACCACGGGTACGATTTCGCCGGCAACAGCGCCGGAGGCGATGGCGGCGCGGGCGCGCTGGTGGCTGAGAAGAGCCATTTCATCCTGTTCCTGACGGGAAATGCCATACTTTTCCGCGATGTTTTCGGCGGTCATGCCCATATGATAGTTGTTAAATATTTCAAAGAGGCCGTCGAAGACCATCAGGTCAGTAATCTGTCCTGTGGGCATGGCCATTCTGTATCCCCAGCGGGCGTCGGCAAGAACAAAGGGAGCGTTGCTCATGTTTTCCATGCCGCCGGCGACAATAATGTCGGCTGTTTCCGCCATGATAGCCTGAGCCGCCACGGTAATGGCCTTTAAACCGGAGGCGCAGATCTTGTTTACGGTAAAAGCGTTGGTTTCTTCGGGAAGGCCGGCATAAACGCAGGCCTGGCGAGCGGTGTTCTGACCCTGTCCGCCCTGAAGGACGTTACCCATAATACATTCGTCAAAATATACGGGGTTTAAAGAGGAATCATAATCGTAATGCTTTTTGTTGATTTCTGTCATATCAAGACCGGCAAAAACATCGGGACGGCATGATTTGAGGGTATCGGTAATAGCAGGGCGTAATCCCGCTCTTTTAATGGCCTCTTTGATGACCAGGGCACCCAGATCAACGGTACGTACCCCTTTCAATGATGCGCCGAAAGTTCCGACAGCTGTTCTTGCTCCGCTTACAATGACCACTTCTTTCATGTTAAATCTCCTTTCAAAATATCGGTTTATTTTTGTATTGCAATATCAATGTCATATTACGCTGTTTTATTCTGCATCCTGTTGTACCTGTTTTACATGCCCTGGCGCGTGGAGCCGCCAGAAAAACAATATTCATGACCTGTACAGCCGCAGGAGAAAGCATCAGTCTGGCAGATTTTTCACAAATGTCAACTCCCGGGGAAGTTTGTAGGAAGAAAGATAGGTACGGCAATGCTTCATGATTTCCTTTTCCGTAGATGCTGCTCCCGGATGACGAACCACCATCGCCGAAACAATTTCCCCCCGCATCAGATTAGGCTTGCTGATGACCTTCGCTTGGGCGACATCAGGGTGAAGTTCCAGAATCATTTCCACCTCTTTGGGGTAAACATTATATCCGTTGGTGATGATAAGCCGTTTTTTTCTGCCGGTCAGGAAAACGAAGCCGTCTTCATCCATTCTCCCTAAATCGCCGGTACAAAGCCAGCCGTCCTGGATGACCTGTTCTGTCGCCGCGTCGTTTTTATAGTAACCCTTCATGACGCCGTCACCCTGTACAATCACCTCGCCAATCGTATTGCGGGGGACTTCCAAGCCTGTGTCGTTAACGATTTTGACCGTCGTTTCCGGGATGGGGATGCCAATGGAACCAGGTTTATGGGTTCCGCGCCGCCGG
>JAITWQ010000156.1 GCA_031285215.1 Syntrophobacterales bacterium
CGGCGGCGTCTGTGGCCCTTCAAAGGGGCCACAGCTATTTGGAGACAAAAAATGTATGTTTGTTATGTCGATGAGAGCGGAGATTCTGGTACTCTGCAAATCAGTGATACAAACGCAAACCCATTCTTCATAATAACGGGTTTGATCGTTGAACATACTCGTTTAATTTCCATTACACACGAATTTTTAAGGATAAAAGCGCGTTTTTTCCTAAAATCATTTTACGTCGATAGCTATGACGCTTGATAGAATCCAGATAGAAATAAAAGGAAACGAATTGCGTAAAGCATTACGAGGCGAAGATAAAAGACGGTATAAGCAAGCAATAGGATATATTGATGTTTGCTTTAATTTACTGCAACAAGTCCTCAAGTGCGGCGAATATGTAATAATAGTTAGGGTGTCGTTTGAAAGGCGGTGTAGAAAATGACGGTCGCAGTTGTGGAGCGAGATCGGATTAGCGAAATTGCGGAAACGGAAGAAATTAAGGCATTGAGGAAAATATATAAAGAAGACAACGAAGGAGATTACGCTGACGGTGGGGTTAAGCTTTTATCCTATATGCTTCTTGGAGTATGCGATAAAAAGGTTTACGAAGGAAAAGAAGCGGCAATATATTTCGAGATATTAGACGCTAGAAATTTTCTAAAGAAGAAATATGCGGAGCTTTCTGATATAGAAGCGATGAAAGTTAAGAAAGACGTTGAAGAAGCCTTGGGTGAGGCAGAAGAGAATCTGGAATATCTTACTAATTATCTAGTCTGATGGATTCTTCAAAAGGTCTCTTTATTTTGATAGCAGGTGCAAACGCATCTGGCAAAACGACGATCATAAAACCCAGATACGTTGCAGGACGTGTTAAGCATTACCTTGACCCGGATAGATTATTGCCTGTAGCTGAAAGTGATATTTTAAGCCCTAAAGCACGGGAATTGTACATACAGAATCGCCCAGACAGGTTTGCGGTACGTTGTATGAGAGATTGGTTAACATCGCCACGCATTCGCGATGAAGGCATTGCCACGGAATCTAACCTCGTTTCAAATCACGATTTTAATATTCTCGAAACTCTCTGCTTTGATATTGCCGCGTGAAGGGTGCAAGTTCTGGTAAATATGCAATAATAGTTCAAGTGCTGATTGGAAAGGCGGTGTTGAAAATGGCGGTTGCAGTTGCGGAGCGAGATCAGATTAGCAAAATTGTGGAAGCGGATGAAATCAAAGCTTTGAGAGCAAAATATAGAGAAGAAGCCGAAATTCTATATTGTGGTGGAAATGTAGAAGTTTTAACTGATGCGCTTTCCCTTCTCGCAGAGCGTGGGATTTACAGGCTTGACGGCCTGAACACCTATATAGATTTGCAGGAAACGATGAACTTTTTGAGAGAGAAATATGATGAAGAGGTGGATCATGAAATAAAGGAATATGTTGAAGCTACCTTAGAGGAAGCCAGGGAAGCATTAAAAATTATAGGGAAAAATTTGTAAACCTTTGTAATTCATGGATAAGAGTGAAGGAATATTTATACTTTCTGCTGGACCTAATGCCTCTGGAAAGTCTACTGTTATAAATCCTCGCTATATTGATGGGCGTATAAAGCACCGTCTTGATCCAGATAGATTGTTGCCAATAGCTAGGAATGATATTTTAAGTCAGGAATCACTCAATTTTTATGAAAGGGGCCAGTCGGAAAAATTTGCGGTAAGTTGTATGAAGGACTGGCTTATGTCCGAACGCATTCGTAAGGAAGGTATTGGTACGGAATCTAATCTGGTTTCCTACAGGGATTTTCAAAATTTCGCCAGAGCCAAGCAAGCGAGAATGCGAACAGAACTTTATTTTGTCGGGCTACCTCTAGCGACAGCCATTCAAAGAGAACAGATACGTGCCAATAGAGGTGGGCAGGAAAAAATCGACGAAAGCATTATCTCAAGGCGATACGCAAACGGCATCAGTAATATCAAAAATCACCTTGAATCTGGCAATGTTGACGTGGTGATGGTTTACGACAACTCACGCGGCAGAGGGGAAGAACAGTTGCTCTTGCATATCGAGAACGGGAAGCCGTTCTTTATTCATCAAGACCTACCGGAATGGTTCAAAGAAGCAGGTTTAATCACGCCAGAAATGGAAAAATCATGCCCCAAATACAAATCATAACCTTCAAGGATTATGACTCAGATGAAGGAAATTCTGCTATTTATGAAATCACGTTGGATAACGATGCCAACGATCTTGTAAATGCAGACATACACCAAGCTGAGACGCTAGGTAACGAGTTTTTTGCAATCCGGAGCATACAGGGAGAGCCGATAATTACTGGAGAATACCTTATAGATGAATGGGACCTAGATTTTTTGATGACTAAAGCAGAAGCAACAAAGCTCATTTTCGGTTAAGCCTCGTAGATATTTTGCTAAAAATACTCTCATAAAACTGAAAACTATAAACGCAAACCCAGCTATTTGCCTGAATCAAGAAGCTATCTCATCGACACAAAGAAAAACCACAGAACTAACCGAGAATACCCGCTACACGAACAGAATCGCTCTTTTCAGTCTACCAAATATCCCTCTGTTCGATTTTTCCGGCTGCGTAGAGTATCATAAGGCGCTTTATGATGATAGCGGTTGTTGAGCCCCACTCCTCGGCGCGCCGCGCGAAAGCGTTATACTGCTCCGGTTCCAACGTGCTGCGCATACGTCTTTTCTTGGCTTGGTCCCGTGTCTGTACGAGCGGCAGTTCGTTGTATTGCTTAAACAGGTCGAACCACGATAACTTCTCGTCCAGAAAATATCGAACCAGACGACGCATTATTACATTATACGGTATACCTAATTCATGAGATTTTGCGACGAAAAGGTTTTTCTCTTTCTCACTCACAAGGGTTGTGACGGCAACTCGTTTCTTTTTGACGTTCATGGCAAATTATAACCCCCAATCAGATAGAATCACAACGAAAGGCATTCCATAGAAAAATCTTGCAAGGCTTTTCTTTGTGTCTTCTATGTGTTTTGGGGGATAATTTGCTCGTAGCCGTGCTCTCAACTAAGTTTCATGTTTGGCAGTGTTGAACTCCTAACCTCCGTCCGACGTACTATCCATGTTTTTGACAATGTTTCGGATTTTATCGAACTGCTTTTGCTGCGATTCGTTCAGCGTGCGTCCCGAGGCTGTCAATATCTGTATCCAAGTCAGCAGCTCCTTTCTTGACGACACGTTCAATTTTGCGAAGATGCGCCTGTTATGGGTTTTGATGGTATTCAAGCTTACGCTCAACATGGAAGCTATTTCCTGAGCGGTGTATCCTTCGAAATAATGATTGAACACGTCGGCTTCCGCGCGCGTAAGCTTTTTCGTGTTCTCGATAAAAACGTCAAGTATATCTTCCG
>JAITWQ010000175.1 GCA_031285215.1 Syntrophobacterales bacterium
AGTGAAAAATGCGATCACGGCCATTTTGTTTCCACTCCTCAATGCCCTGAGCGATACGGTCGTGATACTGTTCATAGTACATGGACAGTTGAGGATTTCCGCACCATTTCAGCAATGTCCGCAGCCATGCCTTTTCCGACACGCGATTCAGGTGTTCATAAAATTCCATAATCTTTTGGCCAAAACGAATCATTTCCCCGCGGGAAGGAATAACCGTAAAGGACCAGGGCTGCACGTTACGGCCTGAAGGGGCTGTTGCGGCAATTTTGATGAGGTCAAGGAGCTGCTCACGGTCAACCGGCTGATCGGTATAGTGGCGGCAGGAGCGGCGCGACATCAGCAGCCGGACCAGATCGCCCGTATCAGCTTCACCCCAGGAAAGCCACGCCGGATCAGGGGAAAATGTTTTAAACCAGCGGCGCGGATCGGACAGAAGAGGAACGGTTACAGCCATGGCAGAACAAACGGCCATACAATGGCCGCAGGCAAAACATTCTGCACCGGCGATAACTGCCTTGCCGTTTTCCATGCGGAAGGATGCGGCGGGACAAACCCGTTCGCACAACCCGCAGCCCGTACATTTCAGGGAATCAACGACTGAAAAAACTGGAGAAGCCATGCTGCACCGTTTCCAGATATTGGAGTAAATCCTCCGGTGTGTCGGCGGTAAAGTCGGGACGGGCCGCCAAAATTCTTTCCCTGGTATGCCATCCCCAGGTGACGGCGACAGGATGTACGCCGGCATTGCGTGCTTCGCGGACATCTCCCGTCGTGTCGCCAATGTAGTAAATATGATCTTGAGCAATGGCAAAGAGGTACATGGCAATCTGTATTTTTTCATCCTTGCTATAACCCTTATCGGCTCCTAAAATGTCCTGAAAGTAATGGCCGATGCTAAAACGGTCAAGGGTTTGCCGGATCGTTTCGGTTTCATTGGAAGAAATGATGACCATCATATGGTTTTCACTCAACTTTTCCAAAACAGGCAGCATCGCCTCGTGTATCTCTAATTCCTCATGGCTGACATTTTGCAGTTTACTGCGAAAAAGCTGCAAATCAATACCCCTCTTCATCAATCCCTCGTAAAAATTGTCCTCGAAAAGATCAAGAAAATCATCCCTGGTTTGCACGATGGGATGGCCTATTTCCTCAAGGCAGGTTTTGACGATTTGTTCATATCTGGGGAGAGAATCAATAAGGACGCCGTCGAAATCGAATAAAAGCAATTTAGTCATAATTATCTCTCTGTTTTTTTATCCCGCACACATATTTCCCAGGGAAACGTCAAAGGGCGGGCGGGCAATCCCTTTTTCCGTAATGATACCGGAAATATAACGGTTAGGCGTTACATCAAAGGCGGGATTGAAGACTTTAATGCCGTGGGGAGCGATGGAACAATGCTGCCATGCCGTTACTTCCTGCGGGTCTCTTTCTTCAATGGGAATATCTTTTCCCTCTTTTGTATGCCGGTCAAAGGTGGATATCGGCGCCGCAACATAAAAGGGGAGCCGGTGTTCCCTGCATAAAACGGCAAGGGTGTAGGTCCCGATCTTATTGGCCGTATCTCCATTTCCGGCGATACGGTCGGCTCCGACAATCACCTTGTCTATTTTCCCCCGGGACATTAGATACCCGGCCATATTATCTGTGATCAGCGTGGCGGGAATATTTTCTTCCATCAGTTCCCATGCCGTTAACCTTGCCCCCTGCAGGACAGGTCTCGTTTCGTCCACAAACACATGGATTTTCTTACCTGCTTCAACGGCGGCGCGAATGACGCCAAGGGCCGTACCATATCCTCCCGTCGCTAAAGACCCGGCATTGCAATGGGTGAGAATATTATCCCCATCCTGAATAAGCGCTGCCCCCCAATGTCCGATACGGCGGTTCTGGGAGATATCCTCGTCAAGAATAGTTTGCGCCTCCTGGATCAGGGCCTTTTGCACGGCAGATAAATTGACCGCCTGATCATTTTCCGGGCAGAGAAGCCGGAACCGTTCCTGCATACGCTCTGCCGCCCAGAACAGATTACGGGCCGTTGGTCTTGAAGAAATAAACAGTCGGCATAATTCATGAAAACTCTTTTGAATTTCCTGCGGCGTTGCCTGCGGGGGAAGGGAAATCATTCCCAGGGCGATACCCATGGCGGCGGCAATGCCGATGGCCGGCGCACCGCGAATGGCAAGGCTGTTAATGGCGTCAATAACATCATGGTGCGTTGCACAGATCAGATAACGCACATCATGGGGCAGAAAGCGCTGATCAATCATGTGAATTTCGTTATTCTGCCACGCGATGGTCCGAATCATGATGGAGAATCCAGTTTTTTTCTCATCAAATCGTTGAGAACCTGGGGATTGGCCTTCCCCTGAGTCATTTTCATGACCTGCCCGATGAAAAACCCGAAGAGTTTGTCCTTCCCGCTCCGATATTGTTCAAGCTGCGCCGCATTAGCCTGAATGACCGCATCAATTGCCTGCACAAGAGATTCCTCATCATTAATCTGGCTGATTCCCTTCGCGGCGATGATCGTTTTGGGAGCTTTGCCGGTCTGGTACATCTCGCCAAAGATATCTTTCGCCATTTTGCCGCTGATTGTCCCATCTTCAATGAGGGTAATCATCTCTCCCATGGACGCGGGGGAAATGGGGCAGTTTTTAATATCCATTTTTTCGTCGTTGATAAGGCGCATGATATCGCCCATAACCCAGTTGGCGGCGGTTTTGGGCTTTTGGCAGGCTTTGACAACGGCTTCGTAATATTCAGCCAGGGATTTATCCGCAGTCAACACGCCTGCGTCGTAGGCGGGAATATGGTATTCCGCAACAAAACGTTCCCGTTTTTCCAGAGGGAGTTCGGGAAGGGTACGCCGGATAGCATCAATCCAGTCCTGATCAATGTGGAGAACGCCGAGGTCAGGATCGGGGAAATAGCGGTAATCATGAACTTCTTCTTTACTGCGCATGGGAAGCGTCACCCCCTGCAACTCGTTCCACAGGCGGGTTTCCTGAACGATTTTCCCCCCGCTTTCCAAAACATATTCCTGGCGCTTAATTTCATATTCCAAGGCACGCTGCACGTTGCGGAAGGAATTCATGTTTTTCAGTTCCACTCGGGTACCGAAGGCCTCCTGTCCTTTTGGGCGCAGGGATACATTGGCGTCGCAACGGAAACTCCCCTCTTCCATGTTGCCGTCACATATTTCCAGATAGACGAGAATTTCATGGAGGCGGCGCAGATAAGCCGCCGCTTCCTCCGGACTGCGAATATCCGGCTCGCCGACAATTTCAATAAGGGGCATACCGCCGCGGTTCAGATCAACGTAACTGAAAGGAGCATGCTCGTCATGCACCAGTTTTCCCGCGTCCTCCTCCATATGAATCCGCGTCAGGCCGATTTTTCTTTTGCCCTCCGCCATTTCGATTTCCACATAGCCATTTTCCGACAGGGGAAGATCATATTGGGATATCTGGTATCCTTTGGGGAGATCGGGATAAAAATAATTTTTCCTGGCAAAGACGCTCTCTTCGTTGATCCGGCAGTGGGTAGCAATCGCCATTTTCATGCCGAATTCCACTACTTTTTTATTCAGCACCGGCAGGGTGCCGGGTATGGACAAACAAACAGGGCAAGTATGGGCATTGGGAGGAGCGCCAAATTCTGTGGAACAGCCGCAGAAAATTTTTGTTTTGGTTAAAAGCTGGGCGTGGACTTCCAGCCCGATGACAGATTCGTATTCCATTACAGGTTAGGTCTCCTTTTCTCCAGCTGGGCATGTTTCTCGTAGTTATGAGCAATCTGAATGATTTTTCCTTCTTCAAAATGCCGGGCTAAAAACTGCGCGCCAATGGGCAATCCCTGGGCGGTAAAGCCGCAGGGAACAGAAATACCGGGAATGCCGGACAGGTTTGCCGACACGGTGAAAATATCGGACAAATACATCTTTAAAGGATCTGCGTCCCTTTCACCGATTTTGAAGGCCGGTGTTGGAGATGTGGGGGTTAAAATGACGTCACAAGTTTTGAAGGCCTCTTCAAAATCTTCTTTGACGCGTGTACGAACCTGTGACGCCTTTTTATAGTATGCGTCGTAGAATCCGGCGGACAGGGCATACGTACCCAGCATTACCCTGCGCTTGACTTCCGCGCCAAATCCCCTGCTGCGGCTTTGTTTGTATAACTCCATAAGATTCGGAGCTTTTTCCATGCGATATCCGTATTCCACTCCATCGTAGCGGGCAAGGTTGGAACTGGCTTCAGCGGTTCCAATAATGCAAAAAACGGCAATACAGTATTTTGTATGGGGCAGTGAAATTTCCTTTATCTGCCCTCCTTGCTCCTTCAAAACCTGCATAACCTGTTTCAATGCCGCCGCGACATCCGCGTCAATACCATCGGTGAAGTATTCCCGGGGAATACCGATTGTCCATCCCTTGATGTCCCGATTAAGAAAGGAACGGTAATCCGGTACCTCATGAAGGCTGGAGGTGGAATCTTTGGCATCGTAACCGGCAAGAACGCTCATCATAATGGCGCAGTCTTCCACATCTTTTGTCAGGGGGCCAACCTGATCCAAAGATGAACCGAAGGTAATGGCGCCAAAACGGGAAACACGGCCATAGGTTGGTTTCATGCCGACAACTCCGCAAAGGGACGCGGGTTGGCGAATTGACCCCCCCGTATCCGACCCGAGGGAAGCGGCACACTCATCGGCGCTGACCGCCGCCG
>JAITWQ010000065.1 GCA_031285215.1 Syntrophobacterales bacterium
ATCCAGGGCCGCGGCCAAATCTTCGTAATCGTCGGAGGCAATGGGATAAATGGAGGCGAAAACCACCGGCTTGACCTCTTTGAAGCCGGAGAGGGGTAAGGAGCAGGGCCTGTTTTCCAGGGTGATGGTGTCGCCCGTGTGAACGTCGGAGACGGTTTTGACGCCGGCGATTATATATCCCACTTCGCCCGTCCACAGTTGATCCGCCTTCTGCCGCTGCAGGAGAAAATGGCCGACCTCTTCCACTCTGTAGGTGGCGTGATTGTGCATGAAGAGGATGGTATCTCCCCCTCTCAGGGAGCCGTCGAAAATGCGGCAGTGAATAACGGTTCCCCGGAAAGGGTCGTATTTGGCGTCAAAGATCAGAGCCGCGAGCGGCGCGTCTTTATCACCTTTTGGGGGAGGAATTCGTTCGACAATGGCCTCGAAAACATCCTCAATGCCCGTGCCTTCCTTCGCCGAAACTTTCAGGTGGAGATCCGCGTCCAGGCCAAGTTCCGAATCAATTTCCTCAATCACCCGTTCCACATCGGCGGCGGGAAGATCAATTTTATTGATGATGGGAATGATTTCCAGATTGTTTTCCATGGCCAGATAGAGGTTGGCCAATGTCTGAGCCTGAACGCCCTGGGCCGCGTCAATCAGGAGAAGAACGCCTTCACAGGAGGCGAGGGAACGGGATACTTCGTAGGAAAAATCAACGTGCCCCGGCGTGTCAATGAGATTCAGTATGTAATCCTGTCCGTCCTTCGCCCGGTAGGGGAGGGAGATTACCTGGCTTTTGATGGTAATGCCCCGCTCACGCTCAATATCCATATTGTCCAGTATCTGATCCTGAAAGTTGCGGGTGTTCACCACCCCCGTATGCTGGATAAGGCGGTCGGCCAGGGTGGATTTGCCGTGATCAATATGGGCGATGATGCTGAAGTTTCTTATGTTTTTCATCGAGTATTCAATACTGCGGGAAAATAGGTGTTATTCCGATTCCGAAGCGAACCTTTCTATTGTATCCATCCTTCAAATTCATTCCGCGCCTCGGCATACTCACGGTCTTGTGATACCGCCACGGTTTTTCTGTAATATTGCCTTGCCTCATCTGCCTTGCCCTGCGCTTTACGTATTTTTGCCAGAACAAAAGTGGCTTCGTAGCAATCTTTCGTATTGCAAGAGATATAATCAGCCGCGAGTTTTCTTGCCAGTTGGGCGTATTTTTCGGCGTTTTCAAGGTCGCCAAGTCCAAAATAACACTCCGAAAGGGCATAATAGGCGCAGGGGCGACGACTACTTTTAAGTGCGTCAATAATCATATCACGTGCGATTTGAAAATTCTCTTTTGCCTTTTCTTTTTCCCCTAATTCTAAATAAACATTCCCCAAATTAATATAGTCTGTCCAAAAATCACCCTGATATTTAATCGCTTTTCTGTAGCCCTCTGCGGCTGCCAGCAAATCCTTTTTGGCATAACGGCAAAAGAAGGCGTATTTGCTCCAAATCTCCCCGTCTTCGCTGTTAGCGGCCAGCGCTTTACGGTACCATTCCGCTGCTTCATCATCGCGCATTGTATGACAACAACAGCGTCCGGCGATGCGGTAAATATCGGCGTTTGCGGCTTCATCGTCGGGGTCTGAAATAAACTCCAATTCTGCAAGTATGCGATAGCATTCTTCAAATTTATTATTTTCATCGCAGGCATTAAGTTTTTCACGGTAAAACCAGCGGATAACTTCCGCGTCCTGAAACAGCGCTATTCCTTCGTCCGCCAAAGAGATGGCTTTTTCAAACCCGCCCATATCGGAATACGTTTTTATGAGGTAAATCCAAGCTTCCGCAGCTTCCGGTTCCAGTTCACGGGCGCGTTCAAAATGTTCGGAGGCTTTTACCGGTTCGTTCGTGTAATAGAAGGCAATGCCCAGCCGGTAATTGGCATAGGCGTTTTCCGGATCAAGACGGATTGCCGCCGTATAATCCCTGATCTCTGATTTTGTGCGGCACATCTGACCGTAGATTTGTCCGCGTCCAATATACCATGCGGGATTTTTCGGGCTTAACTTTATCAGTTTTGTATAACAATTCGCAGATTGCGCGTATTCATCAAGCTGGAAGTAGGTGATACCAAGCATTTCCAGTGCGATTTCGCAGTCTGGAAATTGTTTAATAACTTTTTTAAGGGCAGCGGCGGTTTCGTGAGGATTTTCTTCAGGATTCTGAATTCCAATCCGGCTAAGGCAATACTGCAATTGCTCTATATCGGAGGGCTGCTCCATATCTCGCAAGCTTTCCATATCAAATCTTCACTTTCTTTTCATAGTCGCCGCATTTCGGCCAACGCAGGTTTTACCGCAGTTTATGCGCAGAAAAGCCGGTATTCGCTTTGGAAAGAGAATAAAGCCCTCTTGCGCCTTCCAGAGGGCTTTACCCAAAATACAGTGCTGCGTTTCGTTTTAACGCCGGTCATGCGCCCAACCGTCACTCCTCAATCGGGGGAGGTACGGGAGAGCAAATGCGTAAGATTTAGCTAAGCATCTTCGACAGAGAATCGGAAACTTCTTTCACGCCGGGCAGACCGTCCACTTCCAGAACCTTCACTCTTTCCTTGAAGAAATTAACGGCGGCCAGGGTGCCTGTCGTGGTATCGTAATAGATGCCGTGACGCTTATCAATAGCCCCTTCGTCCTGATCGTCGGCGCGGGTGGTCAGTTTTTCGTCACCGCAGACGCGGCAGACAAATTTGCCGTCTTTCTCCGCAGGTTTGATGGCGTCAATATAGATGTTGTTGGGGTGATTGTTGTCCGTTGCGCACAGGCGGCGTCCCATGATGCGTTTTTTTGAGGTCTCGCGGTCAAGAACAATTTCAATCACGTAGTCCAAGTTGATGTTTGCGGCGGCCAGGGCGTTCCAAAGGGCTTCTGCCTGGGCCAGATTGCGGGGGAAGCCGTCCAGAAGCCATCCCTTGGCGCAATCGCTTTCCTTAATGCGATTGAGGATCATGGGAACCGTAATATCGTCCGGAACCAGCTCGCCGGCGTCAATAAAAGTTTTCGCCTTTTTGCCCAAATCCGTTCCCTTCGAGATATTTTCACGGAAGATCACGCCTGTTTCGATGTGAGGAACGTTGAATTTCTTCTGGACGATTGCGCCCTGTGTTCCTTTGCCGCTGCCGTTGGGACCAAAAATAAGAATGTTCATGCAGGAAACTCCTTTCAAGGGGACGTTAAAATGGGGTCGTTATAATGGATTCTTCATCTTTTGGCAATGAAAATTAAGGCGAAATGATTTTCCGGCGGATAACGATGGTTATCCTTGACTGCGCCCGCCTGCGGCAATTGCCGTTTCAAGGCTGCCGGTTTGTTGTGAAAAGAGCGCGAGAGACGGAAATGGCATGGAACTCAGTTTTTCTGTATATACTTTTCCAGTACGGCGATTATTTCGTCCATGTTCAGCGGTTTGCCTATGTGCCCGTCCATACCGGCCTCGAGGCATTTTTCCACATCTTCCTTGAAAACGTTGGCCGTCATAGCGACGATGGGAATATCCTGGGCACGTTCTACGCCTGACGCCCGGATTTTTCTCGTCGCCGTGTAGCCATCCATTTTCGGCATTTGCAGATCCATAAATATCATGTCGTACTTCAAGGGGTTGGCGATAAAGGCGTCCACCGCCTCAACGCCGTTTGCCGCACAATCTATTTCCAGATTAGTCGGTTCAAGGAGGGCCAGCACAATTTCCTGGTTGATCTCTACGTCTTCCGCCAGCAGGATGCAGCGGCCTGTGAGATCTATGAAAGACTCTTCCTGTTTGTCGGTAACCTGGATCGGTACGCCCAAACATTCGTTTATGCAGTCCACAATGGACGATATAAACAGGGGTTTGGAAAGGAATTTACTTATGCCGGCCTCAAGGGCGCTGTCTTGAATAACGTTCCAATCCGTGGCGGAAACCATAATAATCAGGGAAATGTTTTCCTGCCGCTCATTAATGATACGGGCAAGCTCAATACCGTTCATTTCGGGCATATCCCAGTCAATAAAATAGATATTATATGCGGCGTTTTTCTCAATAAGGGAGATGGCTTCATGCCCGCTTGATGCCGTATCACAGGCAATGTGCAGTTGCTGGGAAACTTCCTTAAAGAAAGTCAGAACGTCAGGGTCATCATCAATCGCAAGGAACCGTATATCCTCCCAATTCAGATTGGGATCGAGCTGTTTTTTCTGCTTCTCTATGCCGCAGGCCAGGTGCACGGTGAAGGAGAAGGTCGTTCCTTTGCCAAGCTCGGAGTCAATCCATATAGTGCCGTCCATCATTTCAATGATGTTCTTGGATATGACGAGGCCCAATCCTGTGCCGCCGTATTTTCTTGTGGTGTTGGTTTCCGCTTGTGTAAAGGGAGAGAAGAGCCGCTTCTGCTGCTCATGACTTATGCCGATACCCGTATCTTTGACCGCAATGAGAAGCGTATATACGCCGTCTTTTACGGACGAAAGGGACGCTTCCAGATGGATGGAGCCTCCTTCGGGCGTAAATTTGACCGCGTTGGAGAGGAGGTTTGTAATAACCTGGGCGAGACGCTGATCGTCGCCTATCAATGTTTGCGGTATGGCGGTGTCAATGTGGACGGACAGTTTCTGGCGCTTTTCATCAACACGGAAGTTGATCACGTCCACCACCCGCTGAAACATCCTTTCAAAGGAAAATTCGGCGACGGATATGGTGAACTTATTGGCCTCTATTTTCGACATATCGAGAATGTCGTTAATCACCCCCAGCAAATGGATGGAAGCGCCGTTAATTTTTCGGAAGGCGTAGTCCTTTTTACTTGTATCCGGCGCGGATCTGCCGATGGAGGTCATGCCAATGATAGCGTTCATGGGAGTGCGTATTTCGTGGCTCATGTTGGACAGGAAGTCACTCTTGGCGTGGCTTGCCTGTTCCGCTTTCTTTCTGGCGTTTTCTATCTCCGTGACGTCGCTGCTGGCGATAATATATCCGATTTGTCTGCCGTCCTTATCCAGGAGATAGTTTGCGATACCCTTGAAATAATGACCGCTGCTTTCCTGATATAATACTTCCGCCTCCCTGTTTTCATGCAGAGCGGTAATGGGACAGTATTTTGAGTTGGCCGGATAGATGCTTATGTCGTCATATGAGGTGCCGATGGCCTCTTGCAGAGTCTTGTCGATGATATTTAAAGCGGAATCATTCATGTAGATGATTTTATGATTCATGTCGGTAATTGAGAGGGGGCCGCCAACGCTGTCCACAATACTGTCGGCCATCTCGTCAAATGAATCGGCAAGCATTCCGAACTCATCTTTGGCCGCCGAATGGAAGCGGAATTGCCGCTCTCCCTTACGGAAACGGGATATGCCCTTGAGGAGCGTCTTAATATTGCCTGTCAGATAAGACGCTAAAAGAATGGCAAGCAGAACGGCCAGGGCAAACAGAAAAATACTGGTAATGACGAGTTGTACGGTATTTTTCAGCAAATTTGTGTTAATGGTGTTGGTGAGCTTTATCTCCGTAGTATGGGCGGGACGGGAGAAATCGTCAAGGCCTGCCCCGATGGTGACAAAGGCAAAGCCGCGTTTGGAGTAGCCGTTGGCTTCGGATGGCGCGTATTGGCCGGTATAGTAGGGGATCGCCGCCGCAGTGGTCAGTTTGTAAAGGCCGCTCCAGAGTATGTAAAACGAACCGGAACCGCCGCTTTCCGTAAGATCCATCCAGCCCGTACACTGGGGGGCGTTGTTGAGATAACGCCCGTCAAGCCCGACAAGACCGGCTTTGGTAAGGGCAGCAGCGGGTGCTTTGCCGCGTGACTGCTGGTCAAAAATGGGCCAGCCGGCGACGAAATCTGTCCATTTCTTCACGCCGCTTTTCTGCCATGCCTCATGGATGGATGCTTCCAGCCACGGGATTTCCGGGTCGCCCGTTTCGGGGTTGAAGCCGACGATAGAGTGATGCCTTGGGTGGGCGATGCTGCGGCATTTGTAATCCCAGATAAACGCGTAATTGCCCTCAAAGGCGCTGGGCAGTTCGGTATAGCGTTCATTCATAGGGGTGATATAGTCCACAAATTCCATAATATGGTCGTGGTTTAAGGCCATCGTCACATAGCCGGTAATGACGCCGCTTTTATTCGTTACAGGCGTTCCCCAGCGCACGATACCTTCAAAGCGTCTGCCGTTCGGATTTTCTTTTCCGGCGTATGCCTGTTTTTTAGCGTTTTCCAGAAAT
>JAITWQ010000141.1 GCA_031285215.1 Syntrophobacterales bacterium
GCAGCCGCTTTTGATGGCGCTTCATTTCCTCGTACCAGAGGGCCATTTTCAACCCAACGGTGATGGGTTCGGCGTGAACACCGTGGCTGCGCCCGATCATGACGGTATCTTTGTATTCCAGAGCTTTGTCGTGTAAAACAGACAGGAGAGAGTCTATGTCTTTCAAAAGAATATTCGCGGACTGAACAAGAAGCATGGCCAGTGACGTGTCCAGAACGTCGGAGGAGGTCATTCCCATATGGATAAAACGCCCATCCTCGCCAACATTTTCCGTCACCGACATCAGAAAGGCAATAACGTCATGTTTGGTGGTTTTTTCGATTTCGTCTATGCGGGAAATATCAAAGGCAGCGCGTTCCTTTATTGTTTTTAAGGATGCTGGCGGAATCAGCCCCAATTCGGCCATGGCTTCGCAAGCGGCAATTTCAATATCCAGCCAGGTCTGAAATTTGTTTGCCGGTTCCCATATCCGGCTCATCCCTTCTCTTGCATAACGGGAGATCATGTATATTCCTTTCTGATTTTCACAGGACACGCCAATAAATCATGATGTGTCCGAAGAAGTTTTCCCGCCGCAAAAAAGCCGAGGAGAAAATCTCCCCGGCTTTTTCGGAACAAAATACTAAACGATGAAAAAATTTATTTTACTCACTCTTTCGGAGGACGAGGCTGTCCTTTTACCACCTGAGACTGAATCATGCGCGGCAGAATCATATGATGCTGCGGACAAATGGAGCGCGGATTCTGATAGACGGCATTTGTAAAAGCAACCATATAGTTGCGGATATCTTCGTAACGAATGACTTCGTCAACAAACCCTGTTTTCGCGCAGAAAACGGGACGGGACTTATCGGTGTAATCTTTCACCATGGCATTCATCTTGGCGATAATGGGAGCGAGATCCTTACCTGCGTCCTTATCTTTCACCAGACGGCGGGCATAGGAAGCCGCCGCTGCCGTCTCGCCGTGCATAACGTAAATTTCTGTTGTCGCTGTACCCAGAGCAAAGGCGCAGTGATTATTCGCCGTGGGGCCGCCCATGACATAGTGGGCCGCCGCCGAGCCTTTTCTCAAAACGACCAGCATCATGGGAACACCTGTCTGCTCAATCGAGTAGATCAGGGACTGACCCAAGCCGAGAAGCTCAGCCTTTTCGGCAATGTCGCCAACGTCAATTCCCGACGTATCCTGGAACCAGATGATGGGTACGCGGTCACGGCTGCACATGGTGACAAACTCGCTCATCTTGATCAAGCCCTGGCGATAGAGTTTGCCGCCAACACCCATGTAGGCGTTCGTATATTCAGGATAGGTCGCGCCCAAAAATCCCTGGCGGTTGGCAATCACGGCAACGGGGAAACCGTCCACCTTAATCAGGCCGGAGTAAATTTCCGGTCCGTAATCGGGGCGGAATTCCATATGCTCGGAATTATCCGACAGGCGGGCAAGAATTTCTTCAAATTTATAAACGGCCTTCTGGTTGTAGGGAACAATGGAGGCAATGTCCGTAGCGGGGAATTTGGGCTCCGCCGGATCGGCCACGCGGAAGAAGCGGGGATTGTAAGCGGGCATTTCCGCCATGTATTCTTTCAGACCATCCAGAACGCCCGTTTCTGTCTCAAATACTGCGCGGAAGAATCCCGTAACATCATAATGTACGCCAATACTTCCGGGAGGAGATTCTTTGAAATGTCTTGTTGCCTTGATCAGCTCTTCCGCCGTCTCCTCGTCAAAGAATCCCTTGGGAGACATACCACTGACGATGCCACCGCCGCCAACGGCGATGTTACAATCTTTATGAGCAAGAAGAATGGTCGGGCTGATTCCCTGGTAACCGCCGCCGGCAGGGTTGGTTCCGTAAATACCGGCTAGTACGGGAATTCCCGCCTGCTCAAGTTCCGCATGGCGGAAGAAGCATGTTCCGCTGCCTCTGCGGTTTGCGTAAAGTCTTTCCTGCTCAGGAAGCTTTGCGCCGGAGCAGTTGACCAGCCAAACCACGGGAACATGGAGGTTTTTGGCAATATCGGTGACGCGGAGAATATTTTCCGACTGACCGGCAATCCAGGCGCCAGCCATAACTTTGTTATCAAAACCAATGAGAATACACCATTTACCGCTGATACGGGCCAGGCCGTCAATGACACCCGTCATGCCTTCTTCGTTATTGGCGGGATTGTAAAGGGTATGGAGGGGGAAAAACATGCCGGGATCCGTAATATATTCAATACGATCCCATATCGTCATCTGCCCGCGTTTTCTGACATCATCCGCAGACATACCCGCTTCTTTTACTCTCTGAAATTCCTTATCCAGATCCGCATATACGGCGTCAATCTGGGCCTTGCTCTCTTTCATCTGTTCGATCTGAGCATCGGTAAGGGCCTTGCCCACATCTTTCATTTTCTGCCAATACTGTTTCATATTCTATATATATCCTCCTGAGTTTAGGCCTTTCGGGACGGACCGCATCCGGCAGGAAATACCCCGCCGGATTGATCCATAATTATTTTGTAAATACTTACAGGAAAAACAAACGACTATTTGACACCCAACAAATCCCGAGCGATAACAAACTTACAGATATTGGCGGAACCTTCCACCATGGAGTATGTTGGCGCATCGCGATAATAACGGGCGACGGGATACTCTGTCGAATATCCGTAGGCGCCAAGAATTCTCATGGCGTAGTTACTGCACTTGGTCGCTACTTCACCGGCAAGATATTTAGCCTGGGCTACTTCAATCGTATTGTTCAGGTTGCCCGCATCCTTCTGCCACGCCGCCTTATAAACCGCCAACCGGGCCGCTTCAATATCGCATGACATCTGGGCAATCAAATCCTGGATCATTTGGAAGTTGGCGATGGTCTGCCCAAACTGCTCTCTTTCCTTGGCATACTGAATGGAAGCATCCAAACATGCCTGGGCCAAACCGATACCACCCGCCGCGGCGGAAAGACGCGTCCCGTTCAGGGAGCCGAAAACAATCTTGGCGCCGTCGCCGGGGTTGCCCAGGATGTTTTCCTTGGGAACCTTTACGTTTTCCATAAAAATTTCACCCGTGGGTGAAGAACGGCTTCCCATCTTATCCAGTTCGGTCACGGTTACGCCGGGAACCTTCATATCCACGACAAACGCGGAATGACCTTTCGTGCCCTTGGAGCGGTCCGTATATGCGTAATAAATCAAACAATCAGCTGTTTTCGCGTTGGAAATCCAGGTTTTGGTTCCGTTGATGAGCCAGTGATCGCCCTTATCTTCGGCGACGGATTTCATGGACATAACGTCTGATCCGGCGTTGGCTTCTGTAATTCCGAAACCGCCCATGTATTCGGCTGTCACTAATTTCTCGACATATTTTTTCTTCGCCTCTTCTGTGCCGTAACGATAAATCGTGTAGGCGCAGCCCAAGCCCTGCATATTTACCTGAACGCGAAGGGAACTGGACGCTCTGGCGATTTCTTCGGTAACAATCATCGCGGCCAGCCATCCCATATTATTTCCGCCGTACTCTTCGGGGAGAACCGTTCCGAAAAGTCCCAGCTCGCCCATGGGTTTTACCACTTCCTCATAGGGAAAATAGTGTTCTTCGTCCCATTTATCGGCGAAGGGAGCAATTTTCTCTGCGGCAAAATCCCTGACCATGGTACGTAACATTTCTAATTCTTCGCTTAATCCAAAATCCATCTTTTTCTCCTCATGTCTATCGGTGCATTTTGATAACCGCTAATCGAAACCAAGCATAATCTGCCTATTCAATCGCCATAATTGCTGAATCCGCCGGAAAGGTCTGGCCAACAGAAACCTTAATTTCCTTCACAACACCTGATACTCCTGCCGAAACTGGCATTTCCATTTTCATGGCTTCCATGATGATGATCTCGTCATCTGCGCTGACCGTATCACCGACTTTTACGTTGATTTTGATTACTTTGCCTTCCATCGGAACGATTACATCTGCCATAACTTCCTCCTTACCATCTATTTTTTTAGTTTCCACTAATGCTTTACTATTAATTGATTTCCCGTATCTTAAAAAATATCTTTTTGTCAATGTTTATTTGATATCACGTCGTTTGCAAGACCTTTTTGATTGTGATCCTGTAAACCATGTGATAGGAAAATCCCCTTAATTTTTTCCGCAAGAAATTGTACTCGCATCTCACCCGGCAAGGATACAAATACCCTATGAAATGGGAAGAAAAACCTTTATCAGGAGACATTATGGATATTGTCTCCATTATCCGCGTACTGCGAGGCCCGGGCGGATGCTTGTGGGACAGGCAGCAAACGGGCGAAACAATCCTCCGTTATTTGCTGGACGAGGCCTACGAAGCTGCCGATGCCATTCAACAGAATCAGGCGGAATATGTTAAAGAGGAACTTGGCGACCTTCTGTTTATGATTATTTTTTTGGTTGTCCTTGCCGAGGAAAAGAAAGAATTTACCCTGGCAGAGATGATCACAGGGGTTGCAGAAAAAATGATCCGGCGTCATCCCCACGTCTTTGGCGATACCGTCGTCAAAGATGTGGAAGAAATTCGCAAAAACTGGATCAAAATCAAGACAGAGGTGGAGAAAAAACCGGAGGAACCGGAAAATCCCCTGGGACGTTATCCCCTGTCCATGCCCGCCATGATCAAAGCGCAGCGCATGTCGGAAAAGGCGTCCCTTGCCGGGTTTGACTGGCAGGATGCGGAAGGTGTTGTGCGTAAGATAGAAGAGGAAGTTGACGAGTTAAAAGAAGCGGTAGCTCAAGGCAGACAGGAACGCATCGCGGAAGAAGCGGGCGATCTTCTCTTTTCGGCGATTAATTTGTGCCGTTTTCTGAATATTGACGCGGAAAAATCGCTTCTGGCGGCAACGGACAAATTTGACCGGCGTTTTGCCCACATTACAAAGACACTTGCAAACCGGCAAAAAACATTGTCAGAAACTTCGCCGGAAGAAATGAATCTTATTTGGGACGAGGCCAAAAGAAAAGAAAGATGAAATATTTTCTGTGTGTTATCGGTATGATCATGATCATAGAAGGACTGCCCCATTTTGTTTTCCCGGACAAAATAAAGAACTATATGCGGAAACTTAGTGAGGTACCCGATCACATTTTGCGTGTCTTTGGATTCTTTGCCGTTTCTCTGGGCCTTTTTCTTCTTTTCCTGGGCAGAACATAAATTTCAGGCAAGGGCAGGAACTTTTAACCTCATGAAACTTTCCGACTTCGATTACCATTTGCCTCCCGAACATATCGCCCAATTTCCCTCTCCCGCACGGGAGCAATCACGGATGATGGTTGTATCACGAAAAGAACCGGTCTTGCACCATCAGCATTTTTTCAATATTGCGGACTGGCTTGTCCGCGATGATACCATTGTCATCAATGATTCTCAGGTGATTCCCGCCAGGCTCTGCGGCAAAAAAGAAACCGGAGCAGCAATTGAAATCCTTCTTCTGTCCCCGTCAAAGGGCGCTTCACCCGATAGTTCCCTCTGGGAAGTTCTCCTGCGCCCGGGAAAGCGGATTCGTCCGGGTACATTGATTGCCCTCGACGCAAAGGGGGAAGGCAAGGTCTTGGAGCGGTTGTCGGAGAAAAAATGGCTTGTGGAATTTAAAACGGACATGCCGTTTGACGCATTTTTAAGCCGGTTTGGCCATATTCCTCTGCCGCCCTACATTGACAGGAAGAATATGGAAAGGGCGTACAGCGAAGACCAGACCCGCTATCAAACAGTCTATGCACGTCATCCCGGATCTGTGGCCGCGCCAACGGCAGGCCTTCATTTTACCTCCGCTATTTTGCAGCAGTTACAGGAAATGGGGGTTAACATTGTCAGAATTACCCTGCACGTCGGCTACGGTACCTTTGTACCCATTGAAGCGGAACGTATTGAAGACCACCGTATGGATGAGGAGTTCTTTGAAATTTCACCTGAGGCGGCCCGTATCATTTCCGCTTCCCCCAGGGTCATCGCCGTTGGCACAACATCCGCCAGAGT
>JAITWQ010000152.1 GCA_031285215.1 Syntrophobacterales bacterium
GGACAGGGATCGTCTTTCCCAGATCATGATCAACCTCCTGGATAATGCCGTTAAGGCGACGGAACGAGGAGGAAATATCACCGTATCGGCAAAGCATGAGCAGGACGGGGTGGTGATCAGGGTGATGGATACGGGAATAGGTATTCCGCCCAAGGATATTCCCAGGCTGGGAGAAAGATTCTATCGCGTTGACAAGGCCCGCTCACGAAGGCTGGGAGGAACGGGGCTGGGGCTTTCCATTGTCAAACACCTCATGGAAGCCCACCATGGCCGCATAGAAATTGAAAGCGGTGTGGGAAAAGGAACAACCATTTCCCTTTACTTTCCTGAGAGCAAACCCTTTTCCTGGTAAATTCTTCACAGGAGCTTCCGCATCAGCCTCACCGGAACGACATTTTATTAACCGCAGGTATTAACCTGCGGACGGAAAGTGATACACACCAAGTCCCGCATGGGACAACAATAAAACCGCGCCAGTGAAGGGGCTAGAAATCGTCTTTCAGCACTTTCACCACGCCCGTATCCAGATCATACCTGGCTTTAATAATTTGTATCCGGCCCTCTTCCGCCATTCTTTTCAGGATATTTGACCGCTCGGTTAATGATGAGGCTGCCAGCTTAATGTTTTCATCAATGGCCATTGCCACCTTTTCTTCCCAGCTCTTGCCTGCCGCTTTATCTTTTATTTTAGCCACTGCCGGGACAATGACCTGCAAAAGCGCGCCCAGATTGCCATGGAACTCACCCGGATGGTCGCAGGCGGAAGCGACGGCGCCGCATTTGCTGTGACCTAATACCATCACAAGGGAGGCCCCCAAAACCGCAACGGCAAATTCGATACTTCCCAGCAGCGCCGGTTCGACAACATGCCCGGCTGACCTGACCACAAAAATTTCCCCCAAGCCCTGATCAAAGATCATTTCCGGAGGAACGCGGGAATCGGAACAGGAAAGAATTACGGCATACGGACGCTGATCATTGGCGAGATTTTCACGAGTCTTTGCGTCACACCGCTTATGATTGGTCATTCTGCCCTGAACGAACCGCCTGTTTCCCGCCAACAGCCTCGCTATGGCTTTGTCACGGTTATTTTCTCCCGTCCGGGCAGCGGGATGTTTATTCTCTCTGTCCATATCAGCGCCTCACACAAATCGTCACGAGCGGTTTGCTCTTTGCGAAAATATCCTGTACAGGGTAATCACGGTGAGGACAAGATAAATCTGTGGCCTGAACAATAAGGCGGTGCAAAATGTATGAACTCATCCCCGTCGGGGAAAATACATTTTATATTAACGGTCCGGTAAAAATGGGTATATACCGCTTACCAGATGATAAGGTCATCCTGATTGACAGCGGCAACGGCAAAGAAACGGGAAAAAAGGTTTTAAAAATCATCTCCGGGCAAGGATGGACGCTGGAAACGGTCATCAACACGCACTCCCACGCCGATCACAGCGGAGGCAACCGATTTCTTTACGACAGAACGGGCTGTAAATTCTACACCACAAGGTTGGAAAGGGCATTTTGCGAATTTCCCCTTCTCAAGCCATCCTTTCTCTATGGCGGATTCCCGGCCCAACCGCTCCGCAGCAAATTCTTACTTGCGGAAGCCAGTCCCGTCCATGATATTGCCGCCTGGGAATTACCGTCGGCGATGACGATTCTTCCCTTTAAAGGACATTCTTTTGCCATGATCGGCGTCAAAACGCCGGATGATGTTTACTTTTTGGGGGACAGCCTTTTCAGTGCCGCCATTATCAAGAAATATCATGTCATTTTCATTTACGATGTGGGGGAATACTTAAAAACACTGGACGCCATTAAAGCTCTGGAAGGCAAGATTTTTATTCCCGCCCATGCCGATGTAGCGGAAAATATCCGGCCCCTCGCCGCCCTGAACAGGCAAAAGGTATGGGAAATTATGGAAATCATTCAGGACATTTGCGCCCGGCCTTCTTCCTTCGAGGACATATTAAAGGCTGTGTTTGACCATTACCGCCTCACCATGGATTTCAACCAGTACGTGCTGGCGGGAAGCACCATAAAATCATATCTGAGCTATTTACTTGACCGGCAAATTCTCCAGGCAATATTTCAGGACAATAAATTATTATGGCAGCACAAATAATAACAAAATCCGTCTTTCCCGTTGACATCTTTGTCATTTCCGACTACGTTTCCCGAACAGCTAACCCGATTAATGAACACTGGAGATTTTTATGAAACGCTTATCCTTTCTCATCCTCCCTTTCCTTTTCCTCTTCCTAATTCCGACCGGCGCCCTTGCCCTGCAAGGAGAAGCCATTCTTGGCGAACCTTTTGGCATCTGCCGTATTGAGCTTCCCCTGTCCGTGACGGAACAGAAGATGATCGGCCAGGATCACGATCAAGATGTTTCTTACGCATCATTATTTGAAATTGTATATCAGGCATCGGTTTACGAAAAGGGCAAACGCGCCCTGTACCCCGCCTGGAGCATAAATATTGATGACGCAGACGATTCCAGCCAAAAGGCGATGCTGTTTCTCTTCCGCGGCCAGGAAGAACTGGACGTGATCCTTGCCAGAACAGGATTTGAGGCGCTGCGGGAAGAAGTAAAGATTACGCCTGTCCAAAACAAAGAGCGGCATCAGGAGCTTTTGCAGGAATGGTGGAAGGCGCGCCTGATGAAACTTGAACTACTCCACATTCTGGATCTTTACGACCCCGCCGTTGAATTGGGCATCGCCGCCATGATGGGCCGCCGCCTGGATTTACCTCTGGATAAACTTACCGGTGTGGTAAAAGATTACAATAATTCCTATGACACCGTATTTGGCCTGCTTTTGGGAACAGAATCAATCCGCCTGGCCATGCAGACCGACACCATGCTGAACACAAAGACCAAAAACGAACCGGCCGATCATGATCTTCCGGAAGCCACATCACCTCCGCCTATACCAGTACCTGACTTCGATGAAGCCACGGTTAAAGTAGAACCTCTGGCGGCGCGTGTGCCACAGGAGTGTTTTTATCTCCGCTTCGGCTCTTTTTCAACCTTCCAGGACGCGAGAAACTTTCTGGATCGCTGGGGTACGGTATTCCGCTCGGCTCTGTCTTCGCGGAGCGTTGATTACAATATTAACAAACGTATGGAACACCAGCTTGCCCTGCGGGAAACCGTCTTGAGCCGCTACTTTGGCAGCACCGTGATCAAAGACGTGGCCATCATCGGCACTGATACCTTTCTGCGGGAAGGCGCGGCCATCGGCGTTCTCTTTCACGCCAATCAAAACGCCCTTCTGAAGACGCAGCTGGAGTCCCTCCGCAGCGATATTATGGCAGAGAATCCCTCTATTCAGGAATCTTCCGTTACCATAAACGGACGCGCCGTATCCCTCCTGTCAACACCGGGTAACGAGGTGCGCTCCTTCTACGTCCAGGACGGAGATTTTCATCTGGTCACCACGTCAAGGTGGATAGCGCAAGCTTTTCTCGCCACCGCAGAAGCACCTGACCGGAGTCTGGGCAGTTTGGAGGAGTTTCGTTATGCCCGCAGCCAGATCAATCCCTCCGCAAAGGGCGTCTTCATTTACATGTCCGATCCCTTCTTCCGCAACCTGGTCGGCCCTGCCTATCGCGTGGAAATGACGCGGCGCGCCCAATCCGCCGCCGAAATACAGATGCTGGCCTTAGCCCGCCTGGCGGCATTACAGGAAGGCCTCGCCTCGCCTTCCCTCGCCTCCCTGACAGAACAGGGATTTTTACCGCAAGGGTTTGGTATGCGTTCCGACGGATCTCAGCCGGCGCTTACGGATGACGGCACGACCACAGACTCCATGCGGGGAACATTGGGGTCTTTCCTGCCCGTTCCTGACGTAACAATAGAAAAGATCACCGCCGCAGAAGCGGACGCCTATGAGGACTTCGCTGACGCTTACCGCGATATCTGGACCCATATGGATCCCGTTTTCGGCCTCCTGAACAATGACAAGAGCGCCGGCGGAGAAAGAATAGAGCTAAAACTTAACATCAGTCCCTATGCAAAATCGCGCTATGGGGAGCTGGAG
>JAITWQ010000159.1 GCA_031285215.1 Syntrophobacterales bacterium
TCATTATCGGAAATCTTTTCGTTTTCCACCAGAATGCGAACTTCACGTCCCGCCTGAATGGCAAAACATTTGTCAACGCCGTTGAATGATTTAGCGATGTTTTCCAGTTCTTCCAGGCGCTTGACGTATGATTCCAGCATCTCTCGCCTGGCTCCCGGACGGGCGGCGGAAAGGGTATCTGCGGCCTGGACGAGTACGCCCAGCAAGGTATTATTTTGGCCGTCGTCATGATGAGTGGCGATGGCCTGGACAATGCGCGGCGATTCACCAAAGCGTTTCGCATAATCGGCGCCGATGGAGGCGTGCGGCCCTTCTATTTTGTGGTCAATGGCCTTGCCGATATCATGGAGGAGGCCGGCGCGTTTCGCTTCTTTAACGTTCATCTTCAGCTCGGCGGCCATCATTCCCGTGAGGTAGGCGACGTCAACGGAATGCTGCAAGACGTTTTGGGAATAGCTTGTCCTGTACTTCAAACTTCCCAGCAAATAGATGATTTCCGGATGGATCTCGTGTACACCGACATCGAAGGATATACGCTCGCCCGTTTCACGAATGATGGTGTCCACTTCCGTTTGTGCTTTCTTTACAATTTCCTCTATGCGGCCGGGATGGATGCGGCCGTCAACCACCAGACGCTCCAGGGAAAGGCGCGCCACTTCCCGGCGGATGGGATCAAAACTTGACAGAACGACCGCTTCAGGCGTGTCGTCCACAATGAGGTCAACGCCGGTTGCGGCTTCAATGGCGCGAATATTACGTCCTTCGCGCCCGATGATGCGTCCCTTCATCTCATCGTTAGGGAGATTGACGACGGAAACCGTATTTTCCGAGACAAGGTCGCTGGCGTAACGCTGTACGGCGTAAGCGATAATCTCCCGTGATTTCTTTTCCGCAGAGTGTTTGGCTTCCTCTTCTATTCTGCGGACAATGGTCGCGGCGTCCTGTTTCGCTTCGCTTTCCATTGACTGAATAAGCTGGCGCTTCGCTTCTTCCGGTGATAATCCGGCGATTTTTTTGAGCGTTTCCGTCTCTTCACTGATCAGGTTGGTTAATTCTTCGGTTTTTGCCGCCAATTGCGCTTCTTTTCCCGCCAGGCTTTTTTCGCGGCTTGTCAGCTTCGTGTCCTGAAGGGTCAGTTGTTCCGCCTTTTTTTCAAACTCTTCTTCTTTGGCATGGAGCTTTTTTTCTGCCTTTTCCAGCCCCGCCCGTTTTTCTTTGGTTTCTTTTTCTAATTCGGCATTGGCCCGGAAAAGATTCTCCTTAACCTGCAAAACAGCTTCTTTTTTGATGGTTTCAGCCTCTTTCTTGGCCTCATCAATAATGCGGTCTGCCAGATTTTCCGATGAATCCAGCCTCTTGCGGGCCACCCTGGCCTGAAACAAGTAACCTATTACCACACCGATGGCTATTGATCCGAAGATCATCAGAATCAGCATACTTCCCTGCATATATGGACACCCCCTATCACTATTTTATAAGGAGACATTTGTGCCTTATTAGAGGAAACAAGATAACGAGTTTACCTTTTGGTTTGGAGAAGATCGGGGGGCAATAAAAACTGACCCCCACTGATGCCGTGTTGACGATCTTTTTTGAACCTTGGGACCAAGTGGGAATCCATATTTCCGCGTCAGGCTTTCCGCCGCCTGAAAAACAGGGCTTACGCGGCCGCACACGGCGAAAATAATGATGATCCCCGGTTCTAAGGTGTTGGCTCAAAAATGAATGCCAATCACGTACACTGCAGGGGAATTGCTACGTATGATTCACTTCGTCAATTAAATCAATCAGGCGCTGTGTCTTTCCTTCCAGCTCCCGACGCATTGATATATTTTCTTCTTTTACTTTAAACAGCTCATCCGCAATATTCAAGGCTGCTAAAGCCGCTATAGCCAAGGTATTCAACCTGTTTCCCCCGCGAACAACTTCTTCAATCCTGCCATTCACGTATTGGACAACTTTTTCAACAGTTTCCTCGTTCGCATCACTCAATACTGTTATTTGCTGTCCCATTATTTCGATATGAAAACTTCTCTTCAAGAAGATAACCTCAAAGGTCTATCGGGCGATATTAACGTCCTGAAGCAAACCCAAAAGTGAATCGACCTTTGAGCGAATCGTATCTCTTTCCTCGTTTAATCCTCTAATTTTTTCGTAAGCCTCCTGCAATTCCAAATCTTTATTATTTAATTTTTCTTCCAGTTCATAATTTCTTTTCTTTACCTCGTCGTAAGCGCCGACGATATTTCTTATTTTTCCCTCAAGATCATCAAATCTCGTGATACTCACGTCACAACCTCGCTTCTCGGATAATTAACGCTGCCACTTTGTTAAGATTAGGGAGAAGTATGCCTTTGTGAACGGCAAATGTCAAGGTATTATTCCTTATTCTGTGTGGTTATCCATTTCTGCAAGATACAGATCGAGGGCCTCCTGCATCTGTCCGGCAGAAGTCAGATTACCGGCAATCTGACGAAAGCGCGCCCCTCCCCGGAGTCCCTTCGTGTACCATAACAGATGTTTGCGGAAACATTGGTATCCATGCCTCTCACCGGCATAGGCAATTTCTTTTTCCAGATGATTCTGGATGATTTCCCGACGCTTAGTTAAAGACGGCGGAGGCGGCATCGTTTCCCCATTTAAGGCGGAAGCGGTATCATGAAAGATCCAGGGATTTCCTAACGCGCCGCGGCCTATCATGAAGGCGTCACAGGAAGAGGCACGCCTCATTTCCAGGGCGTCCATACCCGTGCGGATATCTCCGCTGCCAATTACGGGAATGGTCAGCGCCTTTTTGACCTGGGCAATGATTTGCCAGTCGGCGGAACCGGAAAAGCCCTGTTCTGCGGTACGGGGATGAACAGTGACGGCGTCAGCGCCGCAATCCTGGGCAATAAGAGCAATATCCACGGCGTTGACGGCACTTTTACTCCATCCTGAGCGTATTTTAACGGATAAAGGGATATTGACGGCGCCTCTGATTGCTTGCAGAATATTCCTGATTCGTTCCGGATCTTTCATCAAGGCCGCTCCCGCCCCGTTTTTAACAACTTTTCGGACAGGACATCCCATGTTGATATCAACTAATTTCGCGCCGTTTGCGGCGGCGAT